>JABGUA010000021.1 GCA_018646825.1 Piscirickettsiaceae bacterium | reverse complement strand
TGGTTTAGCAGAGGTCATCAAGTATGGTTTAATCAATGACCTTGAATTTTTTGAATGGCTTGAGCAACATATTTCTGGTTTGGTTGCACGCGAGCCGGCTTTATTGTCTGAAGCGATTGAACGCTCTTGCCTAGATAAGGCAAATATTGTGGCTGATGATGAGCGTGAGCAGGGTGTACGTGCTTTACTAAACCTAGGGCATACTTTTGGGCATGCGATTGAAACAGGCATGGGTTATGGTGAAGTATTACATGGTGAAGCTATTGCAATTGGTATGGTGATGGCGGCTGACTTGTCAATGCGACAAGGCTGGTTAACAAAAGCAAATGTAACAAGAATTAAAGCGTTATTTATTGCTGCGGGTTTACCTGTCGAAGCACCTGAAGGCATGTCAGCTGCTATGTTTATGAAATTGATGTCTGTAGACAAAAAAGTACAAGCGGGTAAGATACGTTTGGTACTGTTAAAAGAACTCGGTCAGGCGATGATTAGCGATGATTATGATGCTGCCAAATTAGCAGAGACCTTGGCACATTTCGAACATTAAGAGGCGCGTCACGAGATGAGTGAATTAACTACATCAGCCAGTGAACCCAGCTACATTACAAAGCTGGCATTAAGCTCTGCACCATTTAATGATCTTATTGAGCCAGCACTTTTTTATGCAGGTGGTCAGGCAGGCCACCGCTTAAATTTATTGTTACATCTTGTTCGGGCCAGCGATAAAATTGCAAACTTGGTGGCGGAACAAGGTTACGGAAAATCAGCTTTGTTAATGCAATTCAACAGCGTACGGGTGATGAGATTCGCTTGTGTTTCGTTAATGCTGAGCTACATACGGATATGTCAGCTATCTTGGGCCAATGTCTTATTGGCTTGGGGGTTAATAGTCATGATATTGAGTCTGCAGAAGATCCTTTGCAGGTTTTCAAAATCAGACTTGAGCAGCTGAGGCAATTGGGTATCACGCCTGTAATGCTGATTGATAATGCCGATTTATTGGCTGTATCATTGCGATCTGAAATTGCTACATGGATAACGTGGCAAGGAGAGAAAGGCTTTTTATTACAAGCCGTGATTGCATCGAGGCAACCTTTTATCTTACCTGGATCAGCACAGAATAGGCTTCAAGTTGTAACACTACCTGCTTTATCTGAGAATGAGTTATCGTCTTATCTAATGCACCGCTTAAATGGGGTTGGTTTTCGTGCAGACAGCCCTTTTTTTGATAAAGATTTGAAGCGAATTTATCAACAATCGATGGGCAGTCCCGACATGGTCAATCAGCTAGCACACCAGCAGCTATTGGGAATTAAGCAGACTAAACCGACATGGGCAATGTTAGATAATTGGCTAGCCAAGATGACGATGCGATGGGCTGGCTTGGGTGTCGTTATCGTTGCATTTCTGTTGCTGTTGCTGTTTCAAGATACGGTGAATGGTTGGTTGATAGCGGCAGAGCCTGATAATTCTGCCTTAGATGAAACGACAATGGTGATTGAGGAAGAAGCTGACTTGCCACTTGTTGTGACAGAAGAGCAGGCAGAACGAGATGAATTGGCCGATTTAATTGCTGAAATTCCTGATATCAATGAGTTGGAGGTTGAAGCAGCGGAATCAAAATCTACCCAAAATCTAGTTGAAAAAACACAGCCGCCGGTTGCGGTAGTTACTCCTGTTGATTCAGCTCCTGTGATTCCTGACTTTTTGAAAAAAGAGTGGGTAATGGCTCAGGCTGCCAATCATTATACTTTTCAGTTGATGGGGTCGTGGGAAAAGGAAGAAGCATATGATTTTACTGAGCAATATGCTCTAGTAGGTGATGTTGCTATTTTTGAAAGTATGAGAAATGGTCAAGTCTGGCATGTGTTGGTATACGGATCTTTTCAAAGCAAACAAGCGGCGCTTAAAGCGAGCACTGGTTGACCTGCCCCTTTGAATACCTTGCCATCCTGGTTGCGTCGATTTGATAGTGTTCAGCAACAGATTAAAAATAAGGCTGTAATTTCTCAATGAGTGCTTTAGCTTTAATATGGTTGCCAATAAAAACGGTGCGATAAACAGTTCTGTTATTCCTCTGAGCTGTTGATATAACTCCCTGTTGAATGAGGGATGTTAATTTTTCTTCAGTCTCAAAACAAACGATACCACTAGGTGATCTGAAGATTGGCCACTGGGTCTGTTCAGCTAAGAACTCCGTAAAAAGTTGTGCTTGTCCTAGGGCATGTCGGCTGTTGCAGCGCAGGCTTTCAACACCGGATGAGATAAGCGTGAACCAGAGTGGGAGGAAGGCCTGGCCCCCCTGAGAACCGGGCAACTTACTATCAGGCTGGTGATGAAGATAATCGGCTTCGATCGACATCATCGGGCTGGCGGGTTGTTGATATAACAAAATGCTAGCGGGTTTGGGCTGGGCCCAAGCTTTATGGGGATCAAAGCAAAGCGAGTTCGCATGTGCGAGTTGATGGCCAAATAAGGCGCGGTGCTCAGGTAGTAATTTTAAATAGCCACCCCAAGCGGCATCAATATGGCACCAAGCATCGACGTCTTGTGCAATTTGAATACACTCATCTATAGGGTCAAAGGCCCCACTTGCAGAGGTGCCCGCAGTTGCAATAATTGCTAATGGTGAATTTAGTTCGCAGGCCCTTCTTAACTGAGCTAAATCGATTTTATCATCACTGTCAGTCGCAATATACTGTACTTTTAGTCCTAAAATTTGACTGGCTTTGTCAATGGAGTAGTGGGCTGTTTTAGCAGCAAAAATAGTGTCACGGTTAGGGTATTGTTGCTTTGCCTGCCAAAGGGCTTCTAAGTTGCCATAACTGGCTCCTGAGGTGAAGTGACCATGGCTTTGTTCGAACAGCTGGCAAAGCCAGTCTAGTGTTTGTTGTTTAATTCTGTTTAGGGTTGGGTATAACTCGGGTGACAGTAAATTACCATTATGGTGGCTTGAGAGTAGCTGCCCCACTAAACTATCCGTTGAGATAGTGGTGGTCATATGGGCTGCCCAATCACAATTTTGATGTATTTTCCCCTCGGTAAATAGAGCTTGTATTTGGTTGGCGATGGCATGCTTATCATTAGCTCTCTCTGTGATAATAGGTGCATTTTCCTCTAGAGAATCAGTAATCTCATATTGGCTGAGCAGATGAAGCTTATTTATTGCCGCTTCTATATTCGTCATGGGATAAGAGGATGAGTTGTTTGTGCAGTGGAATAGGTTGCAACTTGATTCACATCAATTAATTCAATGGTGACTTCTGTTTGGCGAAATTGTGCTAAAAAGGCTTTATCGAGTAACCCATGATTAGTCAGATGCTGGACAGAGTCTTGTTGCTTATTCTGTTGATGTTTTAACAGCGTGAGCTTATTTGGCTTTAGCTGATGGGCTAACCATAAAGCAATGCTATCTGAGCTGACATCCCAGTTTTGAGGGAGCTCTTCTTCCTGCAAGAGTCTTTTATCGGGTAACCAAATAGAGAGCTCGGGCCAATTATTGTTGATAGGCTCTTCCGGATAGTAAAAAGGTTGTGCGTGCTGACAGCGGCCGAGTAGTAATAAGCCATACTGTGACATGGCAAGCAGTGCCATATGATGCGCATGCTGGTCGTCAAAGTGGTGCTGTTGCTGTGCCTGGCGTATTAGATCTGCAAATGGCCCGCCACCAGGTGCGATAATAATTGGTTCGTGTTTTGAAAGTTGAGCTAGTTTATTGAGCCAATCTTGTAATAAAGGGCTGTGAAACAGACTACCACCTAACTTAACAATGACCATATTTAACGCAGCTTTTCGATAACGTTAAGTATTGCTGCTGCTTTGTCATGGATCTCTTGATATTCTTGTTCGGCATCGGAGTCAGCGACGATACCACCACCTGCCCAAAACCGTAGCTTGTTATTGTTGTAGACGAGTGTGCGAATCAGGATATTACTGTCCATATTGCCGTCAAAACCGATGTAGGCCATGCTGCCGCAGTAAGCGCCACGCCTATCAGGTTCCAATTCTTCAATGATTTCCATTGCTCGAAGTTTAGGGGCGCCGGTTATTGAGCCTCCAGGGAAGCATGCGCGTAGAAGCGAAGTAGCGCTTTCATAATTTGTCAGTTCTCCTGTAATGGTACTAACCAAGTGATGAACAGTGGCGAAAGATTCTAGTGCAAAGGGTTTTGGGACGGCAATTGAGCCGGGTCGGCACACTTTGCCGAGATCGTTGCGAAGTAAGTCAACTATCATCAAGTTTTCTGCCCGGTCTTTGACACTATTTTGTAATTCGTTTGCCAAGGCTGAGTCTTGATCTGGGTTAGTTAAGTCCCTCGGTCTCGTGCCTTTAATAGGTTTGGTTTCGACTTGGCCTTGCTCTAGTTTTAATAGGCGTTCTGGTGATGAACTCATGATACTGAGATGTGGAGTACTAAAAAAACTAGAAAAAGGGGCAGGGTTCTGTCCGCGTAATAAAGTGTATGCATGCCATGGATCACCTTTGGCATTTATTTCAAATCGTTTGGCTAAATTAACTTGGTAGCAATCTCCTTCATGGATGTAATGCTTCACTTTGTTGAATGCTGTTTTGTATTGGTTTTTTTCAAGTTGACTGGTTAATTTACCTGATACCACCATGGGCTCTGGGGTTAGCGTTTGTTCACATCTTAGCTGGGCGAGAAGGCCATCCCATTGCTGTTCTGTTGATTTATCGAGTTTGAAACTGGCTAAGAAGCATTGTTTTAGATAGTGATCGGTTATAATTGCCCAGTCATAAATACCCACGAGCATTTCGGGTATCTCTTCATTATCGCTAGCGATATTTGGTAGCTTTTCTATCTGTCGACCGAGGTCATAGGTAAAAAGGCCGATGGCACCACCACAGAAAGGCAGTTTGGAGGCTGCTTGAGGAGGGTGTTGATCTAGTTGTTGCTGTATAAGATGGAATGGGTCGCCATCAAGTGTTTCTTTTGTTGCTTGTGTTTCTATTAAAGTTTGTGTCCCTTTGGTTGTGAGGGTCTTAAAAGGGGCGGCGGCGATAATGTCGTAGCGATTATCTTGTGAAGTATTGTGTGTGCTGTCAAAAAACACTGGCCAGGGTAAGTGACGAATACGTTCGAAATAATAGCTGGAGTCGGCTTTATAAAGTAAGGGCTCACATAATGGTGGGTTATTTTCTGGCATATAGCTAGTTTACGATAACTGCTGGCTGGCTAGAAGAGCGATTGCTGCAGCAGGTGCATTATCAGCAGCTTGTGGTGAGCTCGGATTTGTCAGGCTACTGAAGTCGATATAGTCTTTGCCAAGCTGTTTGGCACAGTGCTGAACCATAAAGCGGCCAATGCCGGCACCGATTAATGGCGCTTTTTGCGAAATGGTCGTGTGATTAGCCAATACGGTTTGACAAGCTTGTTGTAGCTGCATTATTTGTTGTTGGGCGAACCACTGGGCTAGTTGCTCCCATTGTTGTTCAGGGAATTCATAGGCATCGGTCCCTAATAAGCGGGCAAGACGACGGATGCAGTCTGATTTCTGCCATGTTTGACCGTCAGAAGTATTATCTTGAACCGCTGATGGGTTAAGTTGGCCAAGTATGCACCAGCAGTCACCGCTGGTTGCGAAGACTTCTGCGGCAAGCCGGATAGTTTTATTATCGAAGGGGGCTGTATGGGCAATTGCAATAAGCGGTGTTCTGATTACACCTGCATAATGTAATTCACTGATGGCTTGACGTTCGAAGTCGTTAAAAGCAGTTGGTTGAGCTTGATGATTGTTAATGGCGATGATATCGCTGGTGGTACTACCAACATCAATGAAAAGTCCTTGCTCAATAGTTTGAGCGGTATAGGATACGCTGGCTTGCCAATTGCGAGATGCGACTTGTTGCCATTGTTTTTTTGCTTCACTTGGACTTAGCCATGCTTGTTCACCCGCATAGATATGGCAGCTACCTTCTGACAAAAAAGGCTGAATGTTAGTTATAATTTCGTCGACGCCTGATTGGCGGTCTGTAAAAATATCGACGAGTTCACCTGTCATTGTGATGGCATTGATGGATGTAGGGCCGATGAGTTTTTTTTGAATTTTTTTAACGGCTTTGCTCAATTCCTCAATGCCTTGCCAGAGCGGACAAGGGACTTCGAGGGCATGGAGTAGTTCACCTTGCTGTGTGCATTGTGCAACTTTAAGGTGAGCGCCACCAATATCCCAGCCAGTGATAATAGCTTGTGTCATAGCATGACTTCGATTGTTTTCCGATACGTTATTGGCGATAAGGGCATTTTTTTATGTTCTATTATGTCAAATAAACGCGCCATAGGGTTAAGGTTTAAAGCTGCTTTTAAGCCAATATAGCTTGTGGTTAAGCGCGGGTTAATATCGACGATATATAAATCATTGTCGTTATGGATAAGATCGAGGCCAATAAATCCAAATAAACCGGGGAAGGCCGTTTTTATTTGTTGTGCTATTTGATCTGCTTGAGACAACGTAGGTAGCGCTTTATTGTTAATATTGACAGTACAAGCTGATAAATTAAATTGTCCGTATTTTTGGGTGATGTGCTGCAAATTGATGGAAAGTATCTCAATTGCATTATGCGATGCTAACAAACAAAAACTCAGGTCTGTTCCTTGATAAAAAGGCTGTATCACTTGGCGATTTAGCTCTGATGAATCTCTTGTTGCTAGATGGACTTTCAATTCAGCGGCAGTTTTGAACAAATAGGTTTCGATACAGCCTGCACCGTCAATGGGTTTGAGAATATAGCCGGATTGGTTGTAGTGCTCTTCTTTTAACCATTCGGATGCGAGATAGGTCGGTATCGTCGAGATATTTGATTCCAACAAATGTTGATAACATTCTAGTTTGTTAGTGGTTGGCCATATTGCCGAAGGATGACTGCCAAAGAGGATTTTTCCTGCATCAAGTGCTGACTGTTGTAATGTCGCTAAGATATTGTCGGTTTCAGGCGCGATAATAAGGATAGCTTCGCATTCCGCTAGGCATTGTATCCAGGCATGATGATAATCAGTTAATGTTGTGACTTGATGGTGATGATATTGTGGGTTTTGTTCGAATAAGTCGAGTGGGCTAAGTCGGTCGTCCCTGATCGTGGTGAGCGTGCAGCGTTCGGTTTCATGGCAGTCTTGCAAGGCTGAGAGCAGCATTTTGTTGCCTTCGTTTGCAAGGCTAACAGTTAAGTTCTGATCTGCTAAAGCACCGCTTGTGATATGTTCGTAGACAAATAATTTCATCAGGTTGAATCGAGGAGGTTGAGTGGAGATTATACCGGTCATTGATTTGATGGGGGGAATTGTTGTGCATGCGAAAGCGGGAATTCGTACAGCCTACCAACCTATTGAATCTATGCTGACAGAGGGAACAGATTTATTAGCCGTTGTGGCAGATATATTGGCTTTTTTTCCTTTTAAGACGATTTATATTGCCGATTTAGATGCGATATCTGGGCAGAAGATTGATATGGCCTTATACCGGCAGTGTCTTGAGGAATTTTCTGATACTGTTTTTTGGCTTGACGCAGGTATTCGGAATCGGCTTGATATGAAGCAGTTTGAAGCTTCAGAGCGCTTAGTGATGGTGTTGGGGAGTGAAAGTTTACAAGTCAGAACATTGCTTTCAGATATTGATCAATGCATTTTATCTTTGGATTTTAAACAGAATCAGTTTTTAGGAAATAAAAAAATATTGCAGCAAGTTGACCTATGGCCGGGAGAGGTTATTGTAATGAATTTGGATCGGGTTGGTATTGAATTGGGACCAGATTTTGATTTAATCGCAGATATTCATTCGAGAAAACGAGACGTGCAACTAATTGCCGCTGGTGGTGTGAGAGGTCATGGAGATTTGGTGTCGCTGGCAGAAGCAGGCACAAAAAAAGTGTTAATCGCCAGCGCTTTACACCAAGGTAAGATTACGCGCGAGATGTTAAAACAATATTAATCACCCTACCTATGATAAGGCAGGGTGATTGAATAGGGCTGTTACTTAACTGGCTGCGAAAGGATGTTCTGACGCTTTGTATTGTGCAACAACGTCAGCCGCTTTTGGCTCACGGGCTACTGCACGTTTGATTGATTCTTTCGTTGCGCGGTAGTTCCAATCTTGAATTTTTTGATCGTTATCTGCGGTTGGAGAAATGAAAACACCAACACAGATGAAACAATCATCAGCTTCAGCCATAGGAATTGTGCCATCTTCAACACATTCAGCAACAGCCATCGCAACACCACGTTGGGCTGGGCCGAACATCTGAACAGCTTGTTTCATGTTTTTGATAGTTACTTTGTTGAACATGACAGTTGCAGGCTTAACCATTAGGTTAGGTGCTACTACAGCTAGTAAGCCGTTAACACCTGCTTTTTGGTCTGTCATAGTGCGACAGAAAGCATCTTCTGCTGCTGAACCACGAGGGCCCATAAGTAAGTCAATGTGAGCAACGTTGTCTAGATCTCCATCTTCAATGACAAGAGATTCCCCTACAAGTACACGATCGATAACTGGCATATTATTTTGTCCTGTTCCAAAAAATTATTAAAAATTCTCAATTAACTCATCACTCACACTGAGTGCTGAGGTTATACGTATTAAAGGAACGTATGCCCTGCTCAGTACCATGGCCTTTTTTAGAAGCGCCATGATGGCTGAAATTCGGTTTAAACATGCACCTGAGAAAATGCGTAGATTAGCAAGCTTGCGGCGGCCATATCTGCAGTTGTTCCAGGGTTGATTGCATTCTGCTTTAATTCTTTATCCCATAGGGTGATGTCTGTCTCAAATTGGCTCAGATTACTGTTTCCAGTCATCTTTTTTAACATCTTTTTTGACTTGGTCATCACTATAGTTGCACATGCCAAACCCTGTTTGCGTTGTATCAAACTATCTGGCGTTGCTGATAGGAGCTTAAGATACGCGAAAGCGATAGCCCATTCAACACTTTCCCCACAATTAATTGACAATGTCAAATTTGTTAGACCCAGCTCAAAAATATCATGGTAATCGTTGGCATACTGTGCTGCGATGGAATCGTGATTTTTTGCTAATTCCATTGCCTGTTTTAGTGTGACGGTAGGGGCGGAGTATATATCTTGATCAGGGCTTTTCCCTAAGCCGCCTGGCTCTGCTAATTGTATGGCCTGATAGGTTAATTCAGCGTCAGTAAGAGTTAGCTCATTAAGCGTGTCATGTAATGCTGAAGGCAGTCCATCAAAAGAGTTGCTGCGCATGATGGCTTTGCATAAAGGGGCGAATAATAAAATGATACCCAGGTTGGTATTACAATCGACAACAGTCCGTGTTGCTTTTACAGCACTTAGAATCATTTCGCCAATTGTTAGGTTTTGTCGAGCTAAAACGGGTGCAATGGCATGGGCGCTGTCAATAAAATTTTTTATCGACATATTATGGCCATCACTAAAACAATTTACATTTCCTGGTTTAGGTGCGGAAACTTCTTGTATGCAGGCCCAGGTAACGGCATTTTCTATTTGTTTAGTGTTGAGCATGTTCTGTGATATTTGATGGTGTGATGCGTCGGACTATGGCTTGAGCCAATTGATCGGCAATATCAATACCTGTCGCTTGGTGCAAGCCTTTCCATGCTGGCACGCTATTGACCTCTAAGACAGTGTAGTCACCATCCTGTGTGCGAATGATGTCGACACCAGCATAGGCGGCATCAACCGCTCTTGTCGCGTTAATGGCTAAGGCTGTCATGTCGTCATTGATTGTGGTAGCGAGGCAATCTGCACCTTGGGCAAAATTTGTTATCCAATGTTTTGAGTGGCGTGACATGGCTGCGATGACTTGGCCATCGATGACCATGAGCCGCCAGTCCTGCCATTGGTTGGGGATAAAGGGTTCTATGTATTGTTGTAAATAGAAAGCATCACCAACCGGTGTCTGTTGTTCAAACTCGGCCAGTGTGGTGATCTTTTCAATGCCTTTACCTTGGCAACCAAATAGCGGTTTTAAAACGAGGGTATGGCCTTGTGTAAACTGCTTTTCGGCAATGCTGCGGGCTTTACTGTTATTTTCACAGGCCCATGTTTTAGGTGTGTTGATGCCGGCAAGGTGGAGGCGGAGTGAGGTACGCGCTTTATCGACGGTATGTTCGATGGCTTTGGCGGTATTAAGAACTGGCACATTCAATTCAGCAAGTGTATGGAGGATATCCATCCTAAGTGTAATTTGTTCTAATGTGCCAGGTGCAATACCGCGGACGATTACGCCATCCGGTAAGGTGCCGTTTAGTCCTGGTATGACTAAGCCATTTGGCGTATCCAGATCAATAGTACAGTCGGCTAAATCAGCTAAAGTACATTTAATGTCGTATCGTGCCAGGGCATCGACTAACTGCCTGCTATGCCAGCCATGAGTGTCATTAAAGATGACGATATTAGGTGATGCCATAGCGTCGTTATTGTGTCGTTATAAACCAAACGAAGCTGTTAACATGGCTTGATTTAGTTCACCTGCTGTATAGCTATTGCCAGTGTTAGTATTGGTAATAATAACTTTAGCGGGACTGAATAACATGGGATCTATTTTGAAGAAATCATATTCATAAGATTTGAATGTCTCGGCAAAAGGGCGGCCATAATCTGAAGATGTGTTACTCGGCATTTTTTCAGCTAAGTCTTTTGCTTCGTCATCAGTTGACTGGACAAAAAGGTGAACGAGGCCACCATATAAGATGGCGTCATTGGTGCGGCCCATACCCGTCATAAAGTCTCCCCCTGGTGGCGCGACAGGGGTAACACCAAACCCATCAATAATTTTATCCATGGGGAAATGTAGCGTGTGGGCTTTGTGCATCGCGACTTCTAAGACACGAATGGCGATTTGCATGACGCCTGCTAAACTTGATGTTGGTGTCAAGATAAAAGTCAGTTTGTCAGTCGCTATTCCACAATCTTTGGCTACTTTCTCAGCGACTTCTATAGGCGGAAATTGATCAACTTCTAAGACAATAGAGGTGCTGTCTGCGCTATCTTTATAGCCGAATTCTTTGAGGACTTCTTCTTTACCTGCTAATGCCCGGCCTGGGCCTGAACCCAAAGCAAAAAATTTATTTTGTTCTGTTTTATGACTTAAGCTCCAACCAGCATATTGGCTTCCAAGGCAACTGAGTACTGGTGTTTTAGCATGAACATTGACTGACCATGGCCAATTATCAAATCCACTGTTCGTGCCCAGAGTTGCTGTGCCAAGACCACCCATGCAAATTTCGCCAATTAAACGACCTGCTTCTAGCCCGCCGGTACAGT
Organism: Piscirickettsiaceae bacterium; assembly: GCA_018646825.1. GTDB lineage: Bacteria > Pseudomonadota > Gammaproteobacteria > Nitrosococcales > Methylophagaceae. The sequence goes on along the minus strand of JABGUA010000021.1, from coordinate 7,009 downwards.
TGATACCTGCATCGATGATACGGGTACCATTACTTAAGGTGCTGATTTCTAGTTGTAAGGCTTGTGCATCAGCGACAAGTTGGTCGACTAGCGGTTGGCAAGCAGCATTGACGCTGGTCCAGTTAGCGGAAATTGCACTACTCATATGGGGTGGAGTCCTATATTTATTTTTAATAAGGTGTTTTAGGTACGACGAGTTTACTGGATTTATTATCGACTTTGTTTAGTTTTTATGGTCTTGTTTCACTTTTTTCATCACTTGGTCGATTGCATGTATACGTTGTTTATTTAAAGCTTCTGAAATAGCTTTGCCTTCTATGCCTTGCGAGACAATGGCTTTGACATCTACAGCTTTACTGGCTTCATAACATTGCTTGAAGATGCCCACATTGGGCATCTCTGCATTTTCATACCCTGGTCGACCGCGGAAATCAGCTTCGCTAGCGAGACAATATTGTTCAAACTGGCGTGGCTTTCTGAAGGCATCTAAAGCAGTAATAACTTTTAGGATGGTTTTTGGTTTTAACTCCATTAATAAGTGCATATGGGTGTGATATTCAGCCACTTTTACAGCCAAGGTATGGATATCTTTAGGTGCACGAATACGTTGGCAGAGTTGTTCGGTCAGTTTGATACTACGTTCTTCGTGGCCAATATGTTGTGGCAGTATGTCCCGTGGTGTTGTGCCTTTTCCTAAATCATGACAGAGTGCGGCGAAAATGACGGCGATGTCGTTGCTCAGACGTGCTGCTTGGTCAATGACCATCATGACATGAATACCGGTATCGACTTCGGGGTGCCATTTTGGCACTTGCGGGACACCAAAAAGGCGATCGACTTCCGGGAATAATGCTTTTAAGGCGCCAGCCTCACGCAGTGAAGTGAAAAAGACAGAGGGTTGTTTAGTTTGTAGGGCTTTAGCCAATTCTTGCCAAACACGCTCGGGGACAAGGTGCTCAAGCTCTTTTGCATCAATCATCTGCTGGATGAGTGTTTTGGTTTCATCGGCAATTGTGAAATTGAAGCGGGCAGCAAAGCGTGCGATTCGTAAAACTCTGACAGGATCTTCTGTGAAGGCAGATGAGACATGGCGAAGGGTTTTGTTTTTGAGGTCTTGTTGGCCATTGTATGGGTCGATTAATTTGCCGTTGCTATCTTGTGCGATGGCATTGATAGTTAAGTCACGCCGTACGAGATCTTGTTCTAAGGTGACGTCTGGGGCGGCATGAACAGCAAAGCCTTTATAGCCTGGTGCCGTTTTTCGTTCTGTACGGGCGAGGGCGTATTCTTCATTGGTGTCAGGGTGCAAAAAGACAGGAAAGTCTTTGCCTACAGAACGATACCCGTGGTTAATCATTTCCTCAGGGCTTGCACCGACCACGACCCAATCCCGATCTTTTATCGGAAGGCCAAGCAAATGATCGCGGACACTGCCGCCGACAAGATAGGTTTCCATAAAGGTTAGTTTACGGCTTTTTAGGACGGACTGCAGGCATACGTTTATGTAAAGGGGTAATATCTTGTTTACGCTGGTGATCAAAAATAGCAGCGTAAGTGATGACGTTGGCTGTGTATTTTCTGGTTTCGTTAAAAGGGATATTTTCTATCCATATATCGGCTGGTAAGGTTTTCTTAGGTAACCAGCGTGAGACTCGATGTGGCCCTGCATTGTATGATGCAGTGGCGAGAACAGGGTTACTTTGATTATCGCCATAGACTTGGCGTAAGTAAGCACTACCTAATTGAATATTACGTGTTGGGTTGATGAGTTCTGATAAATTTTTGAGTGGGGCTTTGATGCGTTTGGCGATTGATCTCGCCGTCTTAGGCATTAGTTGCATGAGTCCGCGGGCGCCGACACGCGAGCGGGCTTTGACATTAAAGGCGCTTTCTTGTCTTGCAACACCGAGTAGCCAGGACGGATCTAGTTTGGTGACGTTGCCTGCTTGAATCAGACTTTGTTCATAGACGACGGGGAAACGTAAGTTGAGGTCGTCCCATGATTTTGCCTTGCCGAGAAGTGCAATAGTTTGGTTATGCCAACCCCAACTATGTGTCAGGACAGCCAGCATTTCTAAATCTCGCTTTGGTAATGTGTTCTGTAGATAGTAGGCTTGTTGACGTGCCTCAGTATTCAAGCTGAGAACGTAAAACTCATGCAGCTGTTGAATTTCTAGACGATTGGAAAAAGCATCCAATTGCTGTTGGCTAAAAGTCAGTGATTGGTGATTCACGTGGTAGTCTTTACCTAATTTATCAGCAGATAAAAAGCCGTAATAATCCCGTTGAAACATCAGTTTATGATAAATCTGATCCGCTTTATGTTGCTGGCCTTGTGCTGCGTAACTACGGGCAAGCCAATACTGCCAACGCGTGGTATTTTGTTCTTCTAGATTAAGGCTGCGAATGGCTTTTTGTGTTGCTGGCCAGTCCTGTTGCCATAATGCCGCTCTAGCCCGCCAATGTTGGTGCGGTGTATCTCCATAAAACAATAGTGTTTTGTCTTGTCTATTGAGCGCTGCACGGTTGGCAATGTTGCCTTGAATCGCATGCTGTTCCACTAGGCTAAAAGTGTAATTATGCTTTAGCCTTTGCCATTGAGAAAATGCTTTTTCAGTCGATTTTCGAGCTAAGCGGGTTAAGCCATATTCAATAAGTGCCTTATTTTGTGTCTGAGCACTGATGAATTTGGGTAGTCCTTTACTTGTTGCTGCCGGCATGAGTTGGAGCTGACTGAGTGGGTTTTTATGCATACGCTGCCAACGAGAAATCAGCTTTTCCCCGGCGGTTGGATGCTCGACTGATTTAACGAGGTAACTAGCCAGAGAGAATTGTTGCCGATCGATGGCGAGTTGTATCCTTTGCCAGCGTAATTCGTCCGTTAATTGTCCTTTACTTTCAAAGAATCTAAATGCGGCATCGCAGTTTTTGTGTTGGGATTGACCTACTAGCCAGAGCGCCGGGGTGTCCTTAAGAGCTTGTTGTTGTTTGCCAGTATTAATGAGGGCATTTAACCTCGTACACTGGTGCCTAGGGCTTTGAGGGGCTTGATAGTGCTTAAGATACTGTGGCCATTGTTTGTTTTTAGCGAGATTGTTTAGCCATGAGTCTCGTAATCTATTGGCATAAAAGCTATGACGGTTTTGCTTAATGAATTTGGCAATATGATTAGGATTTAGCGTGTCTATGTATGCCCGGAGGTAGCGATATTCGAGGTAGTTTTTTAAAGGATAAGTGTTAAGTTTCTTTTTATGGCTATGAAATTGATCTAGCTGCTCATTTTGTAGCGCCTTGAGTGCGAGCTGAAATTGCGTGCGTTGTTGTTCAAGTGTTTTATTGTCAGCAGCATGGCTGATTAAAGGGACAATGAGGGCAAAGCTGCAAAGCAGTAATTTGTTAAAAAAAACCATGGCGACATCATAAACTAAAATGCCTCTGATGAAGGGCTAATTTGTGTTTTTAACGGTGTTCTAGAACGAGCTCTTCCAGTTTATCAAGATTTGGAATATAGGCGATTTTATTACCGATATGTGTGCGGCAATGTAAAAACTCTGATGTTTTCTCGTCATCGTCGACTAATTTTAGGGCTGTTTCATTAAGGTGAATAAGTTGCGGAGCACCGTGACATGGCAGGGCATAAGCTTGTAATTTGGTGTCGGAGTTAATACTGTAAATGATGCAAAGTTTGTTGGCCTCATCACTATGCCCTTCTTCATTTTCTACTAAATTTTCGAGATCTAGGATTGTTATTTTGTGTGAAGCCCATTGGTATTGACCTCGATAGTAGCTAGGCTTATCGTCCGCTAGCGTTATTCTAGGCATAGGGATGACTTCTGCGATAGTAGTATTCGGCAACAACAAATAATGCTGTTGGAGCGGAAGAAGCATACAAGGAATAAAGTCAGTAGAAAGTTCAGCCATTAGTGTTTCCTGGTTTATGCGCTTTATTTAATCATGATCCGGGTATTTTGCACCCAGTAAGTTTTGTAAGTTATCAACTAACTCACCTTCTTGGTATGGCTTGCCGAGATAGGCATTAACACCAATATTACGGGCGCGATTTCGGTGCTTATCACCTGTACGTGATGTAATCATGATGATTGGGATATGACTAAACTGTTCATCATTTCTGACCAATGTCGCAAATTCAAACCCATCCATTCGTGGCATTTCAACATCTAATAAAATCACATCTGGTATTTGCTCATTGAGTAAGGCAACAGCATCAATCCCATCGCGTGCGGTAATGACTTCGAAACCATGGCGTTTTAATAAGTTACCTGAGGCCTTACGCATGGTGATTGAGTCATCGACAACCATGGCGAGTGGTAAGCGGTTCCGAATAGATTCTAATGTTGAAATAGCACTATTGAGTAAATTATCTGAGGCAATAGTCTTATCTACAGTATTAACTAAGGTTGGAATATCCAAAACAAAGACAACTTGACCGTCACCTAAGATAGTCGCACCATTGATGGCTGCAATGTGTCCGAGCTGATCACCCACCGATTTTAAGACAATTTCACGGCTGTTATTTATAGAGTCGACAACGAGCGCAACTTGTACCTCGCCCGAATTAAATAGTAGAAGGGGAAGTTGTGGCGCATGTTCATCTTGAAGCCTAAAGGGCTGATTGAGTAAGCTGGCAAGTGCCATAAATTTATAGTTAATACCGTTGAACTCATATTTGGCATCATCGCCTTGGGCAAGTAGATTTTTGACTTCTTTTACCGATATACGCTCACCAGCATGAACTGAAGCGAGTGGGATTGCATATTGATCTTCTGCACAACCAATGAGTAACGCTTGCATGACAGATAAAGTAAGAGGTAAGCGAATGTTAAAACTCGAACCTTGTCCCGGAACCGATTGGATTGATAATCGCCCTTTAAGGGTTCTGATTTCACTATTGACGACATCCATACCAACACCACGTCCAGCGAGTTGTGATACGTCGTCAGCAGTACTGAACCCAGAGTGAAATATCAGTTGGATGAGCTCATCATCGCTTGGCATTTTATCTGGGCTGATTAAATCTTTGGCCAAGGCTTTTTCACGAATTTTTTCGACATCAATACCTTTGCCATCATCAGAGAGAGTAATGAGTATCTCTGAGCCATCTCGAGTGATGGTTAATGTGAGCGTGGCGACACCTTCTTTCCCTGCCTTCTTACGTTCATCCTCATTTTCGATACCATGTGAAATAGCATTACGCAGGATATGTTCAATGGGTGCGACGATATGATCTAAAATCGTTCGATCAAGTTCTCTATCTGCGCCATAAACGATTAATTCAGATTTTTTACCGAGTTCATCATTGGTCTGGCGGACAATGCGTTCAAAGCGAGGGACTAAGCCATTGAAAGGTAATAAACGGGTGTTCATTAGACCTTGTTGTAAGTCTGTACTGAGACGAGATTGTTGGACTAAAATGGTGTCTGACTCACGAACAAGACCCTCGATGGAGCGAGTGATGTCATGCAAATCAGTGACACTTTCCGTTAGCCCACGTGAGAGCTGTTGCATCTGCGAGAAGCGGTCGAGCTCAAGTGGGTCAAATTCTGAACGTCCTTGACTAGCGTTGTCTTCATAACGGAATAGAATTTGTGCTTCAGTTTCCATTTCTAGCTTACGTAACTGTTCTTGTAGTCGCTCGACTGTTGATTCCATTTCACTTAATTCTTGGCGCATGGCCGTATTTTGCTGGCTTACGCGATCTCGAGAAATATTGACCTCACCGGCGAAGTTGGTGAGGAAGTCGAGTAACTCTGCTTTTACGCGGACTTGCTTATTATTACTAGTTGCCGGTTTGGTTGTGGACGCTGTTTGTTCCGCTTCTGTCGGTAAGCTGATGGTCGGGATGAGTTGGGTAACGTCAATCTCGGGTGCATCAGGATCTGACTTGCCACTGAATTGATCTATTTCAGTAACAAGATCGCTAGCAGACATGATGTTACTTCGCTGGCTGAGTTGATCTTGCATATCAGCGAGGCGATCTTGGCAACGTTGTAGCAAATTAAAGAAGGCCTCATTTGTGTCACATTGATTGTTGCTGGCCATGATTGCGAGCGACTCAGTGCGGTGTGTCAGATCTGCAATGGGCGTAATTGCGGTTAGACGCGAACCGCCCTTTAAGGTGTGAAGGTCACGCTGTAACTGCAGTGAGGCTTCATTATCACTAGGATCTTGCTGCCATTGTTTTATGGCTGCACCACTAGACTCTAGTAATTCAGCGCATTCCTCAGTAAACGCTTCCAGTAGGTCGTCATCTGTTTCTGGAATGCTGAATAGGCCGCTGGTGTTAGTTTCGGTATCGGCTTCTTCAATTTGGTCGTCGTTGAAACGTAGGGTATGAAGTGTATCGAAATAATGTTCAACCTGGGCTGTGTAATCCTCAAGACTAGAAGGATTCCGGCCAGCTTCCAAGTCTTTGATAATATCATTAACTTGTGTGGCACCTGTTTCGAGTAATGCTGAGACTATTGGGTCAGAGATATCAGGTTGAGCGGTGAGTCGAGAAAGTAATTGATAGGCCTCAGATAGTTCATTAACTTCGGCATAGTCAGCACTTTCGATTAGTTTTGCCAAGGTATGATAGATGGCATATTTGTAATCTTGATCTTCAGGTAGTTGGTGTAATTGCTGACGTAATAGGTGATATTGTTCAAGTAATTCGTCTGTCTCTTCTAGGAAGAAGGTGCGTGTCTCAGGATCAATTCGATAGGATGGGGTGTCTGAGCTTGGTTGCTCTAATTCAAGGTGATCGATTAACACGATTAGATCATCAATTTGCTGTTGATTCTCTTGTTCTATGACGGCAGCATCAATCAGATTTTCGAAGTCTCTAACACCATCATTCAGTGAACCAAGTTGTAGTTCGTTAAGTGCAATGTCTTGTCGGTAGAACTGGCGTAATTTATTATCAAAGGCGTCGGCGATTTTTGCTACGGCATTAACATCAGGTACAGTGGCACAGCCTTTTAGAGCATGTGTTGTTTGTAGAATGGCT
>JABGUA010000110.1 GCA_018646825.1 Piscirickettsiaceae bacterium | reverse complement strand
GTAACCCCATCACACATGGCAGGAACACCACCTGCAAACTGAGCAACGCCACCCGCTTCACGTGCGGCATCTTTAATTAATTTAGGGAAATGCTGAAAGGGTTCATGCGCTGACAACATATCGTTATAAGACGAGACAATAGCAATATTGTCTTTTTTGTTGCCGGTCAAATCAGCTTTATCATCTGCTGTACAAGCAGCAAAACCATGCGCTAAGTTACCACAGGCTAATACACCACGGTGCCGGTCTTCTGACATAGCTTCATCAACACGCGCCAAATAAGTTTTACGCGACTTTTGGCTACGTTCAATGACATCGTCTGTAACAGATTTCAATACTGGATGAATCATACTTTCATTTCTCTCTTATTCTTTACTTAATGACTTTATCACCGGAGATCCTTCAACAATAAAAAGATCAAATGGGTGACAGCGATCTGGTAAATTGGCCAACCAGTATACCTCGACTGGGCCTTTTTCGCACGGTGTTTGCTTCAATCACCTTGTGTCGGCACAAAGCAATAACCTAGCTTAATCACTTACCCTTGGCAAGCTAACTAGCACTGTCGCATTTTTCAATTTGGCATTCGGCCTTATCTAAATGGGATGCCTCAGCCACCGGCCAGATTCATTACCCACGAAAATAAAACGACTTGTGGCACTGTAATTAAAGGTAAAAACAGCGCGACTTTCCACGAACCTGTTGTTTCTTTTAAAGACATAATTTCGGTATAGTCAGTCGCAACACCCGTCATTAGAAAGGCAAAACCGTTACCTGGCGCGTTAGCACGTGTTACTAAGTCTGCTGCAATGGGTGTTGACCCTTCAGAACAAATTTCTAAGATAGTTGCTACGAGGATAGTCATCCCTAAGCCTGCCATTGTGGCACCAAAATAAGTTTGGAAACTCTCCATCGGAACAAAAGTCCGAATTGCCGCAGCCAATAAAACACCCAGCAATAACCATCGTACAATCATTCGGGAATCCTTAATACCTTCCCATAACATCGTTTGCCACCAACCCAAACCAAACGAAGCCGCTTTGAGCTGTTTCTTGGCTTCAGGCCATGCACGGAAATCTGTCACCTCAATCGTATTTGGGTTCTCTGGTAACTTACCGTTCTTAACCAGGCTATTAAAGATCAGGCCACTGACAATACCAATAAACATCGAACATACGATAAAGAGTAAAGTCCATTGCCAGCCAATTAAGGCGATCAAAATCACCGTCAATGATAATGAATTCCACGGACTTGCAATCAAAAAGGCCATCACTTGACCTAAACTCGCTCCACGTTGGTATAAGCGCATCGCGACCAGTAAAATACCGTGACTACATAAATCGAGTAAAACACCCGCAGCCGTGGCACGCAATATCCCAATAAAACTGTCACCTTTACCCAATAGGGAAGTCACAAACTCTCGAGGAACACGGCCTAACAAGCCGACAAATAACATGCCTAAACCCAATCCAATCCACATGCTATCCATAATTTCGCGAACTGAAGAAAACAGTTGTGCTACAACCGCTGATAACGACGTCAATTGACTCGACAAAAATAAATCAACGATATAACCGAAAGACACTAAGATTAAAGTCGACCAAAGCAAAATATCTGGACGAGACTTTTTGGTCGTTTCGGTGCTACAACAACCGGAAGGCTCAACGGGTTCAGGTGGTGGACAACAAGAAGACATAAAAACCACTCAATTTAATAATGTATGATCTATTGTACGTGGTTGACCACGCTTTATCATTGCTTTTATATAACGATATACCTAAAACTTATGACAGAACAAAAAAACCTGCGGACTATTCGAAGCTTTGTAAGACGCGAAGGTCGCCTGACACCAGGTCAACAAAGGGCACTCGATGAGCTCTGGCCCAAATTTGCTATCGATGATGCCAAAACCGTTATCGATTTGGACAAACTTTTTAATAGAAATGCACCCAAAGTCATCGAAATTGGTTTCGGCAATGGCGCTTCCCTAGCAGAAATGGCTAAAAACCAACCTGATCATGACTTTATCGGTATTGAAGTTCACCGTCCTGGCGTCGGCCAGCTGCTCAATCTAGTAGAACAATACCAACTAAGTAATTTACGTGTCGCTTGTACTGATGCTGTTGAACTGCTCAAACATCGTATCGCTGACGAGAGCCTTGATCGTCTCCAACTTTATTTCCCCGATCCCTGGCATAAAAAACGTCACCATAAACGCCGGATCATTCAACCCGAGTTTGTCAAACTACTCGCACGTAAGATCAAACAAAATGGCCACCTCC
>JABGUA010000022.1 GCA_018646825.1 Piscirickettsiaceae bacterium | reverse complement strand
CATTGCGTGATAATAAGAAGGTTGAAATTAGCCGTTTAAATGGCATTTATGATGACATTCTAGGCAGTGCGAATGTTGAAATAATACGAGGCCGTGGCCGTTTTGTTGATGCCCATACAGTTGAGGTCAATGGTAAAAAATACAGTGCTGAACGTATTATTATTGCTGTGGGTGGTTGGCCATTTATACCGTCATTTCCGGGTAGTGAACATGCGGTGAGCTCGAATGAAATCTTTGATTTGGCCCAATTTCCAAAGCGGTTAGCCGTTGTCGGTGGTGGTTATATCGCGGTTGAATTTGCGGGTATTTTTAATGGTTTAGGTGCCGAGGTGTCACAACTTTATCGGGGCGACTTGTTTTTACGTGGCTTTGATAATGAAGTACGCGATGTGGCTGCAATAGAAATAGCGAAAAAGGGTGTGGACTTACGTTTTAAAACCGATGTTGAATCTATTGAAAAGTTGGCAGATGGCAGTCTAAACATTCATTTGACTACAGGTGAGTCATTACAAGTAGATGCTGTTTTATATGCAACAGGGCGTAAACCGAAGTTGACTGATTTAGGGCTAGAAAATGTCAATGTCGCTTTGACCGATAAAGGCTTTATTGATGTTAATGACGAGTATCAAACCAGTGAACCGAGTATTTATGCTTTGGGTGATGTCATTGGTGGCATGGCGTTAACACCCGTAGCGTTAGAAGAGGGTATGGCACTAGCAAGGCATTTATATAACAACGAGCCCTGTGAACTGAATTATCAAAATATTGCGACTACCGTATTTTGCCAGCCGAATATAGGCACCATTGGGATGACTGAAGAGCAAGCAAAATCACGTTATACAAATGTAGTGAAATACCGAAGCCATTATCGGGCGATGCGCCATAATTTGGGCGGGAGTGATGAACGTTCGATGATGAAATTGTTGGTTGATGGTGATACTGACAAGGTGGTGGGGATGCATATGGTCGGTGCTGATGCCGGTGAGATTTTGCAAGGTTTTGCAGTGGCAATGCGAATGGGTGCCACCAAAGCGGCCTTTGATTTAACCGTGGGGATTCATCCAACGGCTGCAGAGGAGTTTGTGACGATGCGAGATCCCGTTGCAGAATAATTTTCTCTGCTTTGCTTTTTTTCAAGTCTCATCACTCTTAAGATCAACCAGTACTGCCCTAGTACGTTTAATAGCATTACGATCCTTCATGTACTGAAAGATTATCAAGAGGTTATTGACGGATATAATTCAATGAACTGAAAGATAAAATAACCTTTTTTTCTTCTAAAAATGAAAGGCTATTCTCTTTCGTCACTTCTTCACAGCCTTATTACCTTCATTAGAATGAAACTTAGAACAACTGCGTTTGTCAGAACATTATCGACACGCTATAACCATTCTATTAGTAGGGGATATTTACCATGCGTCACTTTCATAATTTACTTTATATTAGTCATGGCATTGCGGATGAATCGGATGGATTAAAGCAGGCGTTGAGTTTGGCCCGGAACAATGAAGCACGATTGAAAGTACTGATCATTAGCCCTCAATTTCCCGAGGAATTTCCTGGGTATCGAAAAAAATATGAAGAATCACTACTGGATAGGACAAAAGCCTCGATTAAGTTAACAATGGAAGTGCTCAAGATGGAAGTCGGCTCACTCGATATTTCTATTGACTTGGTAAATGACAAAAGACCTGCAATCAAGATTATTCAGCATATCCTTCAGCATAGTCATGACCTCGTTATCAAAGAGTCAGAGACGACTGATGGCCAAAGTGGCTTTAAGTCCGTTGATATGGATTTGTTACGTAAATGTCCCGTACCAGTCTGGTTATGTCGCCCCATTACACACTCTCGCGAACAGATAAAGGTGGCGGTTGCTATCGACCCAGACAGTCAGGAACCTGAAGCGAAAGCATTGTCAAAACGGATGCTTGAACTCGCAAGTTCGCTTGCTGCTAGTTGTAGTGGTGAATTACACATTGTGTCGTGCTGGGATTATGAACTTGAAAAATATCTAAGCGGAAACCCTTGGATAAACATGTCCGATGAAGAGTTGAAAGCAGCAGTGGATAAAACGATGAAAAGTCATTATGCAGAACTTGAGAAACTTATTGATGGAACTGATATGTCTAGCACGCGTCATCATGTCCATCACCTTCGAGGCAAGCCAGATGAGCTTATTCCACTATTTTCTAGGGAAAAGAACATTGATATTTTGATTATGGGGACGTTAGCGCGGACAGGGATTCCAGGATTCATGATTGGTAATACAGCCGAAAATATCGTACAAAAACTTAACTGTTCTCTTATGGCTCTAAAACCTCAAGGTTTCAGATCACCAATAAAACCATACTAATCATTTCGTTCAGGATAAAAGAAGTTCTTATACGAGACGCGGTAATAGAAATGGGGTTGTCTCAGCACCTATTAGATATAGACTACAATTTGGTTTTCGTACTTAACCTAGAATAATAATATTTGATAAATGGATGTAAGTGAGAAAACTTCTAATTATTACTGTGATTTTGCTCCTGTCGGGCTGTACAACTAAGTTTGCATATAAAAACTTAGACTGGATAGCCTCTTGGTATATTGGCGATTACATTCAGTTGACTGAAGAGCAAGAAGCGATTGTTGACCAAAATTTGGCTATTTGGTTGGCATGGCATAAGCAAGAAGAGCTGCCAAGGTATTTAGCAGATCTTAATGCCCTGACTAGCGATATTCGTCATCAACAGCTAAACCTTGAAAAGCTGACATTTCATGTTGAAGCAATAAAACAACATTGGCAACGAATTAAAGATAAATTAGTACCAGATCTTGTTCTACTGGCCCCGTTACTGAGCGATCAGCAAGTGTCTTATTTGTTCGAAAAGCTAGATGAAAAAAATGCTGAAGAACGTGAAGAAATTGAAACAGGGTTAGCGCTTAGTCCCGAACGACAGCAAAATGATGCCATAAAACGCTATAAAGAAAACTTAACACGCTGGTTAGGAAAACCCAGCCCTGAACAAGAAACTCTAGTAATCGATGTCTACAGTCAGCTGCAACCCAATGATTTGTTGTGGTTAGAATACCGAAAAAACTATCAAGCGGAATTAAAAACGCTATTTGAACAGTCGGATAGGGGCGAACAATTTAGTGAAAATTTATTTCAATTATTAATTGAGCCTGAGGTGTTCAGAAGTCTGGCGTTAAACCGAACTAACGATGAAAACGCCTTAAACTTTAAACTTTTTTTATTAGACGTCACAGAACTTACAACTGAAAAGCAACGCGAGAAGTTAGTTAATGAGATCAATAAATTTGCTGAAGATGTAGATGTCTTGATGCAAAAATAAGAAGCATTAAGAGGTCATACCGCGGTTGTCTAATTGCAAATCAGATTAGCGATCAGCTTTCAAACTGTAATTCTGCCAATCTTGAATACAAGCCACCTTGTTTTCTGAGCTCGGCTGCATCGCCCGTTTCTACAATTTCACCATGTTCCATGACGACGATTTTATCGGCCTTTTGTACCGTGGCTAAGCGGTGGGCAATAATCAGTGTCGTTCTGCCTTTCATGGCGGCATTAAGGCCTTGTTGTACGAGGATTTCTGATTCAGCATCGAGTGCACTCGTGGCTTCGTCTAATAATAAAATAGGGGCGTCTTTTAACATGGCGCGTGCAATTGCAATGCGTTGTCTTTGGCCACCGGACAAGCGTGTACCACGCTCCCCTAAAAAGGTCTTATAGCCCTCAGGCAATTGAGGGATAAATTGGGCTACTTGTGCTGCAGTAGCCGCGGCCATGACGGCTTCATCGGTCGCATCAGTTTGCCCGTAGCGGATGTTGTCTAATACATTGGCAGAAAAAATAACGGGATCTTGTGGGACAACGGCAATCAAACGACGTAAGTCATGCAAACTAATGTCACGAATATTTTGGCCATTTATATTAATGTTGCCGGTCTGAGTATCATAAAATCGCAATAACAATTGAAAAATAGTCGTTTTACCTGCTCCGGATGGCCCAACAAAAGCGACAGTTTCAGCTGTGTTAATGTGTAGATTAATCTTATTTAGCGTCGGGTTGAGTGGCCGTGACGGGTAGTGGAATGACACATTGTTAAACTGGATGTCGGCATGGGACTCATCGGCTAATGGTAATGGATTGATTGGTTCTGTAATGGCTGTTTCGGTATGCAATAATTCGAGTAAACGCTCAGTGGCACCAGCCGCACGCATGATGTCTCCCCAGACCTGCGCCATTGTGCTCACACTGCCCGCAACCATGGCGGCGTATAAGACAAAAGAAGCGAGCTCGCCACCGGTCATCAGGCCTTCACTCACTTGGCGGGCACCTAGCCACAATACAAAAATAATTGTACCCATGACGGCAGTGATAATTACCGCGGTGAGTAATGCCCTGACTTTTACTCTCCGAATTGCGGTTAAAAAGCTTAACTGTGCGCTATCTGCAAAGCGGTTCGTTTCACGCGTTTCTTGCGTATAAGATTGTACTGTTGGCATGGCATTTAAAATTTCACCTGCCATGGCAGAGCTATCGGCAATTCGGTCTTGTGATTCACGTGAGAGCTTTTTGACTGAACGGCCGATTAACATGATAGGGAAAATCAGACAGATCATTAATCCGATATTGATCGAAAACAAATAAAAGCTGGTTACAGCGAGCATAATCATGCCGCCTGTAAACTGAAACAAACTGCGTAAACCCATCGAAGCCGAGCTACCTACAACGGTTTGAATAAGCGTTGTGTCGCCAGTTAAACGAGAAAGCACTTCGCCAGTTTGTAGCGTTTCAAAAAACTGTGGTGACTGCCTTAATACGCTAGCATAAACAGAACTACGTAAATCCACCGTTACACGTTCTCCAATCCACGAGACCATGTAGAAGCGGGAGGCTACCATGAGTGCCCAAAAAGAGGCTAAACCAAATAGCACACCAAACTTGGTATCAATGTTAATAGCTGGTGCGGCACCATCACTTTGGCCAAAACCCACATCAATTAAATCACGAAAAGCTAGTGGTACTAATAGCAAGGCGCCAGAAGCTAACGATAACAACACCAAAGCAATACCAACTTGCAAGCGATAGGGCTTTAAAAAAGGCCATAAATCTTTCAGCGAGACAACGCGTTTTGGTTCGGGCCTATCTTGGTGAGTTGTCGTATTTTCTTGCGCCATTGGCTGATGTTTCTAGATGGAGATTAGGTATGACAGTATGGCAGCTTTAAAGTGCAAACTCTTTTGGCTTGGACAAAAAGTAATAGGTGATGATGAAAATATTAAGGATCATACTAAACATTTTGTTGATTAGAATGTACTTATCCATTCTCCTTTAAGACGTTTGATCAGATGTTTTAATCCTTGAAAATTGGGGCTATAGTTAACTTATATGGTGTAATAAATAGACTCCCTTGTTTATTGCCCCGCTTCAGGATAGTGGCATGGAGTGACACTATGAGTGCTTCTCTACAACAAGTTGCCGACAACCTTTATTATCTGAAATTGGATAAGATTGAAAATTGCACGTTGTGTGGAAAACGGCTATTAGAATATATAGCGCAATTGAAAATTCCTATAGAGAGTCGATTGATACTTAATATTGGCGAGAATAAGTGTTTTAAAGTGTGTAATGCAGAGTTCTTGGACGGCATGACCCAATTCAAATCTGTTGCCTATGTTGTCAAAGAAGAAACTGCGACATATGACCGGTGGACTCACGCAATGCTCGTTCATAAAAAAAACACTAATACGCAGTATTGTGACAGTTATGATGAGGCTTATGAGTGGAGTATCTCCCAAGACAAAAAGAACGCTTAATCATTGGAGAGTATGGGTACTGTATTCTTAACTAAAAGCCTGTGTTAATACATTTGTCGTTTCAATTAAAACAAATGCCAAACTAACAAAAAAGCCCGTGATGGGGATCCAACGTGGAAAGACCTTGACGCCAATAGGATTTGGATCTTTGTGTTTAACCCGCCACAAGGCAAGGTTCACAAGTGAAAAAATAGTCAACATAATTAAGGATGTCATCTGAGCAAGTGAGCCAAGGCGACCTATGAGTGCCAGTGCTAGCGCGATGAATGTTGCCAATACTGTCGCAATGAGAGGTGTGCGTGTACGCTGATATACATTACTGAGTAGTTCGGGTAGTTGTCCACGAGAACTTAAGCCATACAACACCCGTGATGCCATGATTATTTGAATCAAAGCGCCGTTAATAATAGCGAACATACCGATAATGCCCACGGCAATTGCTTTCTCTCCAGTATGGTGCTCATAAAGTAGCGCAAGTGGTGCTTGGCTGTTAGCAAGTTCTGTCGGTGTTAAGGACAAAACAGCTGTCACCATCAAAAGAATGTAGATAAAAGTCGTAATACCGAGCGTAAAAAAAATCGCGAGAGGAAGGGTTCGTTTTACATCCTTAACTTCTTCGGCCACATCGACCATGTCTTCGAAACCGATAAAGGCATAAAAAGCCAGCACGGCGCCGAAATAAATGCCACTCCAGCTTGTGATGTCTGCAGATGGAACAAATTCGGGCCATCTCGTTGATAATGAGGATAGTTCTTCACCGCTGACGGCAATTACAAGGAGTATGCCCCCGATTTCTAGGAGTGTAATTAAACTCGCAATGATGACTGACTCGGCAATCCCCCATATTGCAATACCACCCAATAATAACGTGATCGCCGCGATAGCAATAACACGATCTATGATGACAAATTGATGCAAATAACCAACAAATCCGTTGACTAATGCCGCCGCCGAAACCAGACCAGCTAAGATGACGAGAAGCCCAATAAGAGTAGAGAGACGTTCGGAGCCAAAGCCCTGTTTAACGTATAATGCGGCACCGGCAGCACGGGGGAATCGGCCGCATAGTTCGGCGAAGGAGATTGCGGTGAATCCGGCTGTGAGAGAGGCGATAAGGAATGATAATGGGGAAAAATACCCAGCTAAATTAGCGACCTCACCCACTAAAGCATAGATACCTGCACCAATGGTTGTTCCGAGACCATAAAGCACCATCATCGGGAGCGATAGCGTTCTATTTAGAGCAACTTTGTTATTCATAGACGAAGGGCCTTGTATGATAAGGTGCGTCAGAATAGTGACCTAGCTGTAATAATACCTGAGCTATTTAGATAATAATTTTTTATTAATATCGATGTCAGGTTGGCTAAATAAAGTCTCTATTTAAATTAAAAGTCACGTAACAAAAGCATCGGCGGTACTTTTAATACCGTTCTGCTGGCAAAAAGTCCAATAGACGAAATAATGGCAACACCAATCAGAGGGCCTAATATCCATAGGAAAAGATGCCAATTGGCATCGCCGTTAAACACAAACACTTGTAAGCCATAGAGGCAGGCTTCGGCACCAGCGGCAGCAATTAGGCCAGAGAATAAGCCAAGCGCCCCAAACTCTATAAGTAGTGCTTGTTGTACTAAGGCTTTCCTTGCTCCTAGCACACGTAAAAGCGCGCCTTCTTCTAAGCGTTCTTCAAGTGTTGAACGTACGCTGGCCAATAAGACGATGGCACCTGCAATCAAGATGCAGAGTAATACTAGCTGAATTGCCTGAGATAACTGTCCTATGATGGTTTGTATTTGTTTTAGGATATCACCCACATTGAGAATGGACACGGTTGGAAACTCGGACATGGTTTTATAGAAAGATTGTGCGTTGGACTCACTGATAAATAAGCTGCTGACAAAATTCGCAGGGTAATCTTGCAATGCCTGTTTTGGTAAAATCAGATAAAAATTAGGTTGCATTGAACCCCAATCCACTGAGCGAATAGAAGTAATCTTCAAGGAAAGCAATTTGCCGCCAATATTGATGGTGAGTTCGTCGCCTAAACTGAGTTTGGCTTCTTCTGCCACTCGTTGCTCAATGGATAAACCAGTCGCGTTAAAATCGCCTTGTAACAGTTTACTGCCTGTTCCTAACGACTCAGCCCAAGTGAGGTTTAATTCTCTACTATATAATTCTGGTTCGCCTCGCTCTTCTGGATATAGCGCTTCCACGCTTTGCCCATTTGCAGCAATGACGCGACCTCGTACCATGGGGTACCAATCAGACTTTAGTACACCGAGTTGTTCTGTTGCTGCGTTGATAGGGGCGATTTGATTATCTTGAACGTTAAATAAGTAATGGTTTGGCGCATCAGCCGGTAGTTGATTTTGCCAATCAGCTACCAGGCTAGATTTAACGCCGAGTAAGATCAGTCCGAGCATGATGATGAGTGTAAAAACCAATAATTGAAAAAGGTTGGGTATGAGTCTTCGGTAAAGTGAGGCCAAACCAATCTGCCAACCACTGGTCGCACCCGATGTCAAAGAGCGACCTAATTTAAAAACCATCCAGCCTAATAAGCAGACGACGAGCCCAATGCCAAAAATGGCTAGCGTCATAATGCTGGGCAATAAAAACCCGCCGGTATAAATACACATAAGCCCATACATGCCGATAAAACCAATGCAATAGATGACTAAGGTGTTTTGCTCTATCTTGAAATTGGGTTGTAATACCGACATGGGTGATGTTTTGATAAGACGAAGCATCAGTGGCAAACAAAAAGCCAACATAGAAATGAAGCCTGTTGCAATGCCAAGCCATAGCCGACTGATTGATGGGTCAGGTAATGGCGTCGACATTAATCCAGAGAGCAATGACGAAATGATGCCTTGAACACCCCAGCCAGCAGCTAAGCCAATTGCAGCACCGATAATAAAGAGCATAGTGAATTGTAGGATGAAAACCTTAATCAACACCTTCGGTGTCGCGCCTAAGGTTTTTAATACAGCAACCTGCATTAAATGGCGTTTCACAAACCGTGCTGAGGCGAGTGCCATGGCTATGCCAGCTAGGACGACGGCCAAGGTACCTGCTAATAATAAAAAAGACTCCGCTTTTGCGATTGTATCGCCGATACGATCGCCTTTTTGTAATGGTGTTCGCCAGCGTTGTCCCATATTCAATTTTGGTATGACCCACGATTCATATTTATCGAGATTGGCACGGTTTCCTGCGAGTAAAAGAGAGTAACTAATGCGGCTACCTGGAATAATGACTTGTGTCGATGCGAGATCAGCAATATTCATTACAGCACGAGGAGATAAGGCAAATGCGGAACTACTTGAGCCGGGATCTCGCACTAAATACTTATCAATCGTGAATTTAGCTTCACCAATATCTATCTGATCACCAATGTTGACATTCAATAAACTAGCGAGTCTTGAAGACACCCACACTTGTCCCTGTTTGGGCGGTTCGGTGAATGCATATCCTGACCCAAATAAGGTATCGTCTACTAAATAGGCACCTTTTAAAGGATAACTGTTGGTGACCGCACTCAGTCGACTTAGCTGCAAGGTATCACCAGCAAAAATCATGGTTCGGAATGATGTGTTTTCGGCAGTCTGTAGTGACAATTCGCTGGCTTTGACTTGCCAGCTATCAGGGATTTCATCATCCGATCGTATTAGCCTATCAGCGGCGAGCAGGGTGGCTGATTCTTGTTCGAAGGAAAGCTGAAGTCTATCGATAAATAAACTAATTGACGTGACTGTGCTAACTGAAATAATCAACGCGATAAGTAGGGTCAAAATATCGCCGCTACGTATGTCTCTTATCATTAAGCGAAAGGCTAGAGTCATCACTATTTTTCCATCAACTGGCCTGCCGACATCATGAGTTGCCGATCGCATTTCTTAGCGAGTTCATTATCATGCGTCACCATCACCAGTGTTGTCCCTTGTGACTGGTTGAGCTCAAACAACTGTTCAATAATAATTTTTCCATTGCCTTCATCGAGATTACCGGTGGGCTCATCGGCAAACAGAATTTTAGGACTAGAAGCAAAGGCTCGTGCGATCGCCACACGCTGTTGTTCACCACCAGAAAGCTGATTGGGGTAATGTGTTAAACGATGCGACAATCCGACTTTATCTAATAATGCTTCTGCCTTTTTTCGGGCCTTTTTATCGCCTTTAAGCTCTGCCGGGAGCATGACGTTTTCAATTGCTTGGAGACTTGGTAAAAGGTGAAAGGATTGGAAAATAAAGCCAACGTATTGTCCGCGTATCAGCGCTCGGGCTTCTTCATCCAAACTGGAGAAAGGGTGGTCATAAAGAATTATTTCGCCAGATGTGTTGACATCTAGACCTGCTAATAAGCCGAGTAAAGTTGATTTCCCAGAGCCGGAAGCACCGACAATTGCAACAGATTCACCTGCCTTGATTTCTAGATTGATACCCTTCAGTATAGTCAAATCACCGGTGTTTGCTGTCACGGTATGAGTTAAATTATTTACTTGAATCGCAGTCTTGACCGCCATGGTGTTTCACTCTAAAAGGGTTGGTATGTTTTTAAAAAAACAAGTGTTGTTGTTCGTTATTTTATTGTTTAGTCATGTCACTTCAGCATCAACATTACTCGTTATGGGCGATAGTCTAAGTGCGGCCTACAACTTACGACAAGAGGTGGGCTGGGTTAGTTTACTTGAAAATCAACTTTCTCAATCACATCCGGACATTAAAGTCGTGAATGCCAGTATCAGCGGTGAAACTACGCAAGGTGGCTTGTCACGTTTTGATTCACTTGTTTTAGAACATAAACCTTGTTGGGTGATTTTAGAATTGGGGGCTAATGATGCTTTACGTGGCTACCCTCTACAACAAACGACCAAAAATCTTGAAGAAATGATTCAACAAGCCCATCAAGTAAATGCAAAAGTACTTTTGATTGGAAATCAAATCCCACAAAACTACGGCAAACGCTATACCGAGATGTTTTATGGGCTATACGAAAAAATCGCAAAGAAGTATCAGATAGCCTATTTGCCATTTATGCTAGAAGACGTTGCATTGAATAAAAGCTTAATGCAAGCTGATGGGCTACATCCGAACAAAAAGGGTCAAGTTAAGGTATTGCAAAATATCCTGCCTTATCTAAAACCTTTACTTGATGAGAATAACTATTAACAGATAGTGCCTTTAAGTCATTACGTGACACCTTAGTTGTATTTACAGGTGTTCCTCTGGCATTAACTGGAGGTGTAATGGCATTGATGTATAGAGATATGTCATTGTCTATTTCAGCTATTGTTGGCTTTATCGCCTTATCGGGAGTTGCTGTATTAAATGGTATGGTGATGTTGTCATTTATTCGTGAATTACGAGAAAAGGGCGAAACATTATTAGTTGCAATTAAAGAGGGTGCTAGCCAACGTTTACGTCCGGTATTGATGACTGCTTTGGTAGCCAGTTTAGGTTTTGTGCCAATGGCAATTAATTCGGGTGCCGGCGCTGAAGTACAGCGTCCGTTAGCGACAGCTGTTATTGGAGGTAT
The DNA here is from genome assembly GCA_018646825.1 of Piscirickettsiaceae bacterium. Taxonomy (GTDB): domain Bacteria; phylum Pseudomonadota; class Gammaproteobacteria; order Nitrosococcales; family Methylophagaceae. Next base: position 1,603 of record JABGUA010000022.1, on the reverse strand, counting down.
CATTTCATCAACATTGCTGACTTTACTGGTTCTACCTGCAATTTATCGACTAATGTATTATTTTAGTGATAGAAAATAGATCAGTAATTGAAGCCTATTATCGCTAGTTTCGAACATGAAACTTAGACTTGGAATGTTTATGAATGATGGAACTTGAGTGCGGTGGCTGAAAAGCTAACTCAGGAATAATTTTCATCGAAAAACATTAGGCTAATTATTGTCAGTGACGTAAACCACTGGCCGCTAGCGACGAATTGAACTAAGCTGAGTTTCATACGGCAACTTCCGACTCAAAGCAGACAGCCAAAAATCAGAACATCACTGCCAGAGTAGAACTGTTATAGTCCATCGAAAAACCAAACAGTTTGAACATCCGATTTCAAGGCTTCTTAACGATATTTATGTTCTTGAGCGTTAGGTCTATATTGACTACAATAATACAGTTTATTTATTTATCAGGTCACGAACATGAGCGAGACAAAATCGCAACCCACTTTACCGGATCGCCTTTCGATCTCCCCCTCTAGCCCACATCATGTGGCAGAGATTTTCGAGCATGACATTGGTATTCGACTGAATGGAAAAGAACGTTTCGATGTCGAGGAATATTGCATCAGTGAAGGGTGGGTGAAAATCGCTTCTCCTAAGGCGTTGGACCGTCGTGGGCAACCCATGCTGATGAAGCTAAAAGGAACGGTTGAAGCCTTTTATCGTTAAGTGATTGTCTATGCATCATAACAACCCGTAGTGTGGGAGGGCAGAGTATTAATTAGAGCGATGATTAAGCGGCTGTCACTGGCCCGTAGGTAGTAGACGAATACATGTAATATCTGAATTTACACATTATAAGGTTCACCCATGACAAAAACTGATGACAAGATCGATGCGTTGCTCGCTAAACACCCTAATTTAACGAAACCTGATGCAATTAAGATCGTAACTGAGAAAAATGAGCGTAAGAAGAAAAAGCGTGTAGAAAAAGCAGAGAGAAGTGACGCCAAAAAGCTTAAGAAAAAGGGAAACCCGTCGGCGTGGGATGAGGTTGACGCCTGAGTACATAACAAGCTCCCATATTGACAAATACTGTAATTATTTTTTGCGACATCATGAAAAGGTGATGATGAACTCTATTTACATTACTTATTGATTCAACTTCTAATCTAGAGATATTTAGACTGATTTCGACCCGAAGCGGACAGCCACAACATCTTAGATGTTGTTATTAACAGGGTTATATTTTTCTTAAAATATAAAAACGCCACATTGATATTTTGGGCAGTAAATCAATATGCTTTACAATCTTAAACCCAGCATCACGACATTCCAGTTCTGCCTGTTCTTGTGAGATAGCAAGACGATTTATCGACCGTGATTTTCCTCGTTTGTTCTCTAATTTCTGTCGGTTTTTCGCCTGTAAGTTACCATCGACCCACATCGATAAAATTAGAGTATCATTGGTAACACGATGAAGTTCTCGTAATATTCTCAAGCGATTTTCAGAATCAGAAATATGATGTAACAATCGCATACAAAGAATATTATCGACACTATTATCTGACATTTTTATATCAAAAGCAGAGGACTGAAATAGCTGAAAGCGATT
>JABGUA010000023.1 GCA_018646825.1 Piscirickettsiaceae bacterium | reverse complement strand
TGTATGAACAAGAAGACGAGTACTCGCACCTTCATCAAGGCCGTTACCCACTAAATTTCTTGTCATTTCAGCTAACTTTACTAACCGCTCACAAACAGCGATATCTAGCCCCGCTTCCTGATTAACGATTTTAGCTTCAACATCTGCAGCAGGATAACTGAAGTCGATAGAGATAAAGCGTTGTCTAGTACTTGGCTTTAAATCTTTTACTGCACTTTGGTAGCCGGGGTTATAAGACATCGCCAAACAAAACTCTGGTGGCGCTTGTAATAATTGTCCCAATTTTTCTAATGGCAAGATTCGACGATCATCACACAAAGGATGAATCACAACCGTGGTGTCTTTACGCGCTTCGACGATCTCATCTAAATAGCAAATACAACCATGCCGCACTGCCGTGGTCAAAGGTCCATCTTGCCAAACTGTAGTGTCATTTTGAATTAAATAACGTCCAACCAAATCTGCTGTCGTTAAGTCATCATGACAAGAAACTGTAATCAAGGGTCGTTTGGTATACCAACTCATATACTCCATAAAGCGGGTTTTGCCGCAGCCTGTCGGGCCTTTCAATAAAACAGGAATATTTTCTGCCAAGGCAGTATTGAATATTTCTACCTCATTCCCTGTCGGCAAATAATAAGGTTCATCATTAATATAATATTTTGAGTTTTCGATCGTATTTTCAGAAGTCATATTTATGTCGTCAGTTGTTTATAGATAGTGGAAATTTGTATCGGCAGTTGGGAAATATCCGTGATCAATTGATAGCGGTTTGACCCTAGCATATAAGGTAAATAATCAGCCCCTTCCTTATCAAAGGTTAATACAAATGGTTTGAGTGAGAGTGCTTTTGCTTCATTTAAAGCCAGTCGCGTGTCATCCACGCCATATTGGCCTCGATAGCTGTCCACATCATCTGGACGGCCATCTGTTAATACAAATAGAATACGGGTTTTTGCTGTTGTCTTGCCCAGCAGCATACTTAAATGTCGGATTGCGACTCCCATCCGAGTATATTGGTGCGGCTTCATCGAGAAAATCCTCGATTTAACTGATTTTGTATAGTTTTCACCGAAGGTCTTCACCGGATATACCCGACAGTTACTGCGACCTGAACCTGAGAAACCATAAACGGCATATTGGTCACCCATCCGCGCCAACGTTTTACATAACAGCCAAGTCGACTGCTTTATCATGGTGTTTTTCCAACCAGCAGTGGATCCACTGAGATCAACAGCAAACATAATGGCAACATCGCGGTTATTGGTGTTATTCCTTATATAGACGTTTTCGTAATCATCAGTGTCTTTACTTTTACCTGATCTGGCTGAAACCCATGCATCAATATCAATTTCATCACCATCACTTTGACCGCGTATAAACTTTTGATCATTAACTAGCTGATCAAAAGTTTTCCTAATACGGTGTTCAGCATGGCGAAGGGCTTCATTATTCTCAAGATCCATCGTTTCAACAACATCTTCATCCACAGCTTCTTTTAACCGGCACCAATCTTTACGGTACTTCTTAAGAGAGGTGTCCCATTCCTCATAATAGTAAACCCCTTTCTCGTGATGTTTTGTCGTATGCTGCTCATCTTCAACGGCACCTGAAGAATCAGGAATCCAGCCTGGAGGAGGGCTTTTTAAAACACTATCTCCTTGGCTGTCTTTTAATGAACGCAAATAGCCTCGATCGGCTGTTTTAGGATCGCCAGAGGTATCGAGCATTTCTTCGTATACGTCTGTTGTCGGATTTAATATTAATGGCGCCTTACGCTCCATCGTTAGTTTTTGCACATGCGCCATCAAGTCTAATTGGAAACTGGACTGATAGACTAAAAAAGGAAGCTTATAGCCCGACTCTAGTAAAGAGGCTGTTAAGTGTAATGTTGCTTCAACTGACTTGGCATCGGCACCATCAAAAATATTTTCTGGATAGTCTGTCTCTGCATTCTGATGTAACAACACAGTATCTCGCCATAAACCTGGGAACTCACGCTTAATGTACTGATCGATCCTCAATGTTTCTATTGTAGAGAACACCTTCAAATAATCGTCGCCATGGTATCTAAAGCCTTCATTGAGTGTCCCTAATGCCTGTGCACTCTGGCAATGAATCTGCCCTAGCAATTGAAACGTGAGAACCTTATATAGACGGTGATTATCTTCATAATTCTTAAAGTGAGCAATACTGATCGGTAAGTACAGCGCCTCATTATCTGTATAACTCATCAGTTTGTTTCCCGATGACAGTTCTGCCTCAACGATAGGCAATTCTGATTTGTGGATACTGTAAACTAACTTTTCAAGCGTATATGTTAAGTCACTTAAGTAAGCGGTATTGGTGTCACGTTCACTGGTGTAATCTAAATAGTTTTTAATCTGCTCTGTTGCAATATCATCATCACCAGCAACCAAGGCCTGCTTTATTCGGAGCAACCAGCGTTCATATTGCTTTTGTTCCATCTGAACCAACGCAGTTGATGCCACAATCAAAAATTCGTTGGCATGGCCGTAAGATAGATCTGAAAGTTCTGACGTTTGAGAAAAAATAAACAACTGTAAAGGGTGGCTAAGTTTAGCCATTTCATTAGCATAATCCATCAACGGCAAACCCGAGCCTTGCCCCATTACGAGTTCTAAACGGATTAAAAGTTCCGTCGTACTCATTCCACCTGAAGAGCCTGTTTGTTTAGACTCTAAAGATCCACCCTTCCGAGAAAGAGACAAATTCCGCTTATTAGACTCATCTAATTTTTCCAGTAGGCGTGAAAAAAGCCCCATATCTGATTATCCAGTAATAAATAGTTGTTAACTTTGCCAGAGGCCTATCCTAGCAGCCACCTTATTTGATCGTCAATCAGATCAAAATACGTAGTTATACAATACGATATATCTGTATAGTTTTTTCTTGAATCACTTTTTCACACGTGTTTATACGTACTTGTATTGTTAACTAAAGACGTTCAATGTACGCAACAGTGTTTATTTCAAGCGGTTTAATTTGAATAAAAAATGCACTTTAATTAACCGCGATGGAAGAACGCCTAACTTATTGTTATTTTTGACTATTTTTCCGCTAGGGATTTATACGTATTTCCAAAATCACCTTAAATCCATAAAGTGGTGCCGTAGTCAGATAAATTTCGACTAACAAGCAGTAAGAAGAAGTGTCTTATATGCTTGATTTTTAACAAAAATTATAACAACGCTTTATTTTTAGGGGGTATTTTTACCATGAAAAAGCTTTTGATTAACATTAGATATTGGCTAGCGCCGATTCTAATCCTTGTGACACTATTAAGTATCGTAATGGGTGGCATGTTTGTATGGGTCGGTGTCGCACTGTTCGCAGTCGGCATTATCCTAGA
>JABGUA010000024.1 GCA_018646825.1 Piscirickettsiaceae bacterium | reverse complement strand
AATGATCGCGTACAATACCCGCCATGATTAAGCTACAAAACCTTTCTGTCCGCCGTGGCATCCGATTATTATTCGAATCCGTTAATTTAACGATTAATCCGGGTAAAAAAGTCGGCTTAACCGGTGCCAATGGCACCGGGAAGTCGAGCCTGTTTGCCTTATTACAAGATCAGCTTCAGGCCGATCATGGCAGTGTGTCGTTTCCACCGCATTGGGTAACGGCGCATGTGGCACAGGAAACACCGGCGGTGGATATGTCGGCATTGGATTATGCCTTACAAGGCGATGCTGAATACGTCACATTGCAAACGGCATTGGCAAAGGCCGAGGCTGAACACGATGGCGCGAAGCAAAGTGAACTGCATGACCAACTTGCTGCCATTGATGCCTACACCGCACGGAGTCGAGCTGGTAAGTTATTACATGGCTTAGGCTTTAAGGCCGAGCAAGAATCTCACCCAGTCATTAGTTTTTCTGGTGGCTGGCGGATGCGGTTAAATTTGGCGCAAGCCTTAATGTGCCGTTCGGATTTGTTACTGCTTGATGAGCCAACCAATCACCTTGATTTAGAAGCGGTATATTGGTTAGAAGAGTGGCTGCGTAATTATCAAGGTACGTTGGTTTTGATCTCCCATGATCGTGATTTTTTGGATCGGGTGGTGACCCAAGTTTGTCATATTGAACATCAAGCGATTAAAAGTTACACCGGTAATTATTCTGCCTTTGAGTTAGCCAGAGCAGAGCACTTAGCCAATCAGCAAGCAGCACATCAAAAACAACAGCGTGAGATCGCTCATATTCGCAGTTATGTCACGCGCTTTAAAGCCCAAGCGACCAAAGCCAGACAAGCTCAAAGCCGGATCAAAGCGTTAGAACGGATGGAGTTGATTGCAGCGGCCCATGTTGATTCCCCCTTTCATTTTCGTTTTTTACCGCCAACACGATTAACCACGCCAGTGTTGAGTCTGGATAAAATTGCGGTCGGTTATGGCGAGACGCCTTTATTATCAGGCATCAAGCTGTCACTTGCACCGGGCGACCGGATAGGCCTATTAGGGCCGAATGGTGCCGGTAAATCTACGCTCATTAAATTAATTGCAGGCGAATTGCCGCCGTTACAAGGCAAGCGTAAAGAAGGCAAAGACATTCGCATTGCCTACTTTGCTCAGCATCAACTAGAACAATTGGTGATGGACGACAGCCCGGTTAATCATATACAGCGCCTTGACCCCAAAGCATCCGAGGGCGAGTGTCGTAATTTTGTCGGCGGCTTTGGCTTTCATGGCGATGATGCCTTAGCGCCAGTGGGGCCCTTTTCCGGTGGTGAAAAAGCCCGGCTTGTTTTGGCCTTATTGGTGTATCAAAAGCCAGCGGTTTTATTATTAGATGAACCGACCAACCACTTAGACTTAGAAATGCGCTTAGCGTTAACCATGGCCTTGCAAGACTTTGAAGGGGCGTTGATTGTGGTATCCCATGATCGACATTTAATACGGACAGTCGCTGATGATCTTTGGCTGGTGGCAGATGGCCAAGCGAAACCCTTCGACGGCGATTTAGATGATTATCGTCAATGGTGTTTGGCCAAAGATAAACCGCTTAAAATAGAAGCCTCAGCCCCAGGCATTAATGCTAAAAAGGATGGTAGACGTGCTGCAGCAGATGCCAGACAACGTTTGCAACCTTTAAGAAATACGGTTAAAAAAGCCGAGAAGGAGATGACGTCATTACAGCAAATACTAAATGACGTCGAAGAGGGGCTAGCAGATAACAGTCTGTATGAAGCAACACAGAAAGATAAATTAAAAGCCTTGTTGGCAAAACAGGCAACAGCAAGGTCACAATTAGAATTGGTCGAAATGGCGTGGTTAGAAGCCAGTGAAGCCATAGAGATAGCAGCACAACAAACATAAACCTAAGCTTTAAGCTTATTAAACCGAGGATGCAATGTGGCTTTATTGTCATTAAAACAAATCACCGTGAGTTATGGCGGCCCAAATTTATTAAATAAAGTCGATTTTCAACTTGATCGCGGAGAGCGGGTTTGTCTGGTCGGGCGAAATGGTGCAGGTAAATCAACGTTAATGAAATTGATTGCCGGTGAATTGACTGCTGACGGCGGTGAAATCAGAGGCTCAGATTTGAAGATTGCTCGACTAGAGCAGGAAGTCTCTGGCAGCACCGATGGCAGTGTATTTGATGTTGTCGCACAGGGACTAGGAGAGGTTGCGCCGTTATTGATTGAATATCATCATGTATTACATCAATTAGAAACCGATGCATCAGAAAGTGTACTAGCGGCCCTAGAAAAAGCGCAAGGCAAACTAGAAGCAGCAGATGGGTGGAGCGTAGAGCAACGGGTTGAAAGCGTCATCTCCCGGTTATCGCTTAATGCGGATAGTGAGTTTTCAGCTTTATCTGGTGGGATGAAACGCCGGGTGTTGCTAGCACAAGCTTTAGTCAAAGAACCAGATATTCTATTACTAGATGAGCCGACCAATCATCTCGATATCAGCTCTATTACTTGGCTAGAAGAGTTTCTGAAAAGTTATGTTGGCACGGTCTTATTCATTACCCATGATCGGACATTCTTACAGGCACTAGCAACCCGAATTGTTCAGCTAGATAGAGGACAACTGGTTAGTTTTCCGGGTGATTATCGGACTTATTTAGAACGTCGTGAAGCATTATTGGCAGAAGAAGAGTCACAAAATGCCCTGTTTGATAAAAAGCTAGCACAAGAAGAAGTTTGGATAAGACAAGGCATTAAAGCACGTAGAACGCGTAATGAAGGCAGAGTCAGAGCATTACAACAATTACGCCGTGAACGAGGTCAGCGTCGCGAGAAGCTGGGTAATGTCAAAATGCAACTGCAAGAGGCACAGCGCAGTGGCAAGCTAGTGATCGAAGCAGAAGATCTTGCTCAAAGTTACGATGGCAGAACGTTGTTTTCTGAGTTTACAACCTTAATTCAGCGTGGTGACCGTATTGGTGTCATTGGACCGAATGGCTGTGGAAAAAGTACATTACTGTCCATTTTATTAGGAAAAAATAAACCAGAAAAAGGGGAGGTGACCTTAGGGACTAATATAGAAGTCGCTTACTTTGATCAGCTACGTAGCCAACTCAAGGAAGAAGAGAGTGTGGTCGATAATGTTGGCCAAGGTATTGACTTTGTTGAAATAAGTGGCGCCAGAAAGCATATTATGGGTTATTTGCAGGACTTTCTGTTTACCCCTGAACGTGCCAGAACACCGGTTAAAGCATTATCTGGTGGTGAGCGTAATAGATTATTATTAGCTAAACTCTTTACTCAACCCGCTAACTTATTGGTGATGGATGAACCAACCAATGATTTGGATGCTGAAACCCTCGATTTATTAGAAGACTTGTTGATGAATTACCAAGGCACATTACTGCTCGTCAGTCATGACAGGGCCTTTCTCAATAATGTGGCAACGAGCACCATCGTGTTTGATGACGATGGCCAAGTACGTGAATATGTTGGTGGCTACGACGATTGGGTACATCAGCGCAGATTAGATCAACAAGAACGCAGTGATAAGCCTAAATCAGTAGCCAAACCGATTAAGTCAGGTGGTAAAAAATCGAGTCTAACCTATCAAGAGCAGCTGGACTTAGCAGCATTGCCAAAACAAATCGAGACAATGGAATTGAAGCAAACGGAATTGCATGACAAAATCAGTCAACCTGAGTTCTATCAACAGGCTGAGGACAAAGTGTCTGCAGTACAGGCCCAATTGGCTGAGTTGACCGAAGAATTAGAGTTCACATATGACCGCTGGCAACAACTAGAGGCGAAACAGGAAAACGCTTAATGGCAGAAGCCGAGTTATTGTATTCGACCGTAGATAACGACAGAGAGATTAAAGTTTGGCAACAAGCAAGTTTACGCTGGTTGGAGTTTGGTGATGAACTTATTCAAACAGAAATTGACTTAGCTCGGCCTGGTTTTTTACCTGAATCCTTTAACAGAGCGATGCTATCAGGCGCACTATTTAGTGGCGAAGTACCAGGAAAAGTATTATTAGCTGGAACGGGGGGCGGTTCAACAGCACGTTATTTTGCCCACCGTTTTCCCGATGTCATCGGCGATGCTGTCGAGTTGTCCCCCGTCGTGCTGGATATCGCACAGCGTTTTTTCGAATGTCCATATCAGGGGAATTGGCAACTGATAGCAGCCGATATTCAGGATTATGTTCAGCATAGTGAAGTTCGCTATGATTTGATTGTGATGGACATTGCCATTGGCCAAGCCTCACCTGAGTGGATAACGGACCCTGCTTTTTTGAATGGCTGTCGTCATCTACTCACGAGACAAGGCCATATCGCAATCAATTTGATTGTTGAAAATGATCAAGTCTTTATGCGGCAATTAGCGGCGATTAGGCAAGCTTTCGGTAGACAAACAGTATGTTTGTCATTAACAGAGCATAGGAATGTGATTGTTTTAGCTTTCAATAATGCTGAAAACCTGGTTCTAAACCCTTTAATATTCGATAAATTAGAATCGCAATGGCAGATTGAGTTTAGCCAGTTTTATCAACAAATGTTAAAAGATAACCCCAAAGGCAGCGGCGTGATCTAATCACCATGTAAGATAGCGGTATGTAAAAAGAGGAGCAGATCAATGGAAGTACTGGCAAGCCTGACAGAGTGGATAAAAATCCTCAATGGTATTGTATGGGGGCCTGCCATGCTTGTACTTATATTAGGTACCGGTTTGTACCTGATGCTGGGTTTAAAATTAATGCCGATCTTTAAACTGGCCTATGGCAGTAAAATGTTATGGAAAGGTCGGGAATCAGATTCAAACCAAGGTGATATATCTGCTTTCAATGCTTTGATGACATCGCTGTCAGCCACTATTGGTACGGGTAATATTGCGGGTGTTGCCACTGCCATATTTTTAGGCGGCCCAGGCGCTATGTTTTGGATGTGGATGACCGCTTTAGTCGGTATGGCAACGAAGTATGCTGAAGCGGTACTCGCCGTTCATTATCGTGAAACGGATGCCAATGGTAATAAAAATGGCGGTCCAATGTATTACATCAAAAATGGCTTGGGCCAGCGTTTTGCATGGCTAGGTACGACATTTGCTATTTTTGGTGCGATGGCTGGTTTTGGTATTGGCAATACCATTCAAGCAAACTCGGTTGCAGATGCATTAAACAATAAATTTAATATTCCTTTTGAATGGACGGGCATTGCCATTGGTATTTTAGTGGCTTTGGTTTTATTGGGCGGTATAAAGCGAATTGCCCATGTTGCTGGTAGTTTAGTGCCACTTATGGCTGTCAGCTATGTGGTAGCAGCAACTACTATTTTAATGATGCATGCTGAGCAAATTCCGCATGCATTTGATCTGATCTTCACCTATGCATTTACACCAATTGCAGCAACAGGCGGCTTTGCGGGTGCTGCTGTTTGGGCGGCCATCCGATTTGGTGTTGCACGTGGTATTTTTTCAAATGAAGCGGGCTTAGGCAGTGCCCCTATTGCCCATGCATCCGCGATGACGAACAATCCCGTCAGACAAGGTACGATTGCCATGATGGGGACATTTATCGATACGATTATTATCTGTTCAATGACAGGGCTAGTGATTATTGTATCAGGCGCTTGGACGAGTGGAGAAACAGGGGCAAGCTTATCATCATTGGCCTTTGAATCAGCAATGCCAGGCATTGGTTCCTATGTTGTGACTATAGGCTTGACTGTATTTGCTTTCACGACGATTTTAGGTTGGAGTATATACAGTGAGAAGTGTGTGACTTATTTAATGGGTATCAAAGCCATTATGCCATTTCGTATTTTGTGGATCTTAGCTGTACCTGTAGGAGCAACCAGTGACTTAGAGTTTATTTGGTTAGTTGCTGATACCTTGAATGCACTGATGGCGATACCAAATTTGATCGCCTTATTACTACTCAGTCCAGTGGTCTTTGGTTTGACACTGGCTTATTTTAGGAAATAACAAAGGCGGCTTAGCCTCTGGGAGAAAGACTAAGCCGCCGAAGACAAAGTTTGCTAATAACCTGGAACCGACTTATTCATCAAGTAAGGCGTCACGATCATCTTCATGGATGCGCGGCATAATCCACATCTCATACATTGAGACGATCCACATGAAGGCAAATGATAATGCCATCGTGCCGCCACCAATAATCACCAACCACGCAAAGTGTGGATTGAGTTTAGTCAACCACCATGAGGCAATATCAATAATAAGGAAGATATAAGGCATGACAATAACGGTTGATTTCAATACTACAGGTATACCTGTTGCCAAACTGAATATCAGCCCGACAAACATAAAGATAAACGCGATACCAAATAAATGAATATGTGAGACGCGCGCTAAAGACGAAAAGCTGGCCCCGGTATCTGTTTCGGAGACATGGACTATATTTTCAAATTTTGTGAAATCAGGAACAGGCATACCAGAAGCGGCGCTGTGACAAACAATGCAGCTGTCATCCATAATTCTTCGGATGCCATTGTCGTGGAAGCTTTTTTCGGTAGCTCCTTTATGAACCCAGTTAATGATTTTCAATCTATCTTCTTCTGGTGCCATCATTTTCATGGAGCCATTTAACTTTGCTTCCAATGTTGAGCCAGAGCGTTTACCGTAATAACTATAAACAATATCATCCGTTGATAAACCTAATTTACCATCTGCCATGCCATGGGTGAATTGGATTTGAACGATAGCCATCAAGTAGCCAATGGCAACGACAACTAAATAACCCGTGAAGAGAGATTTTAGCGCTGTACCTTGGCTGGATAGGTTAATGCTATGCTGGTTTTTGCCCATAATGTGCTCACTTATTTTTAGTATTTATGGCGTGTTTAATTAAACACTTGTTTTAATAGTTCTGTTGTTCTTGCTGCCGGGTTCTCACGAATCTTTTTCTCTTCCAAAGCGATAATTGCAAATAGCCCATTTAAAGCTTGTTGGGTCACATAGTCAGGGAGATCAACATTAACCTGTTCTCCAACTAAAGGTACTGCTGCAATTTGTTGGCTTAAATAACTGTGTTAATTGAGTACTGGTTTGCGTTTTAAAATATTCCGTCGCTGCATTATCAGACCCATTTAAAATTTTTGTTGCATCTTCTATCGACATGTCCTGAATTGCACCAATTAAAATCTCCGTAGCTTGTGGAGCGGCATTCTCCGCAGCACGGTTAATACTTTGTTCAAATTGATCAGCTTGAGCAGATAAGCCGACTTTACGCATCAGACTACTCACTTTGTCTAAAGCCGGTGGTAGAGGAATGCGAATGAGGTCGTTGGCAAGGTAACCATCCGTTTTTCCCACACGCTCAATAGCATTACGGGTACCCATGTCTAAAGCTTGTTTTAAGCCGGACACGATAGTGTTGTTGTCTAATGAGGAAGTACTGGAGGAGGTAACTTGATTAGAGAGTAACTCAGATCCAATCGTCGTTGCATCTTTTAATAAAGAGCCCCAGTCTGCTGTTGCAGTGGAAGTATAAGAAATAGATGCTAAAAGCACTAAACCAGAAAGGGTTTGGATGCGGGGCATTAAGAATGTCCTTTTGTTTTTATAGTCTCATAAGTTGAAAGAGCCAACAAAAAAGCTAAGTGAAAATATCATTACATATGACACTATTTTAATGGTTGAGTTTAGTAATAACCATCAAAAAAACTACGGTTAATTACGAAGCTCACTCTAATTCACATATTTAGTTCAGATATACATGCCTATAGACTAATAGCATGGCCATTAGGTTCTGACTTTGATTCGCGTAACTAAAAAATAGGGCGAGCGAGATTTGGAATATTAAAATTTAAGCAATAAAAAAGCCGGCTAACAAGTAACCGGCTTTGATATTTTTCTCAACGAAAAGTGGCTTTAGCCTGGAACTACGTTCTCAGCTTGAGGACCTTTTTGTCCTTGTGTCACTTCCATTGTTACAGCTTGACCTTCTTTTAAAGATTTGAAGCCATCTGCTTGAATTGCTGTGTGGTGTACGAATACATCAGGACCATCAGATTGCTCGATGAAACCGAAGCCTTTTTCGTCGTTAAACCATTTAACGGTGCCTGTTACTTGTTCTGCCATGTTAACCTCTGTACTAGTGTGTTTTGTTAATTAAAATTTATTCAGCCACTACAAACTCTGCAGGTGGAGCTGAACCCTCTCCGAAGAAAAATTTCTCTAATTCTTCTTTAAGGAATTGTTGTGATTTGGAGTCTGCTAATGATAATCGGTATTCATTGATTAACATGGTTTGCTGGCTTAACCACAGTTGCCAAGCTTCCTTAGAGACGGAGTCATAGATTTTCTTGCCCAAGTCACCGGGGTAGGGAAGAAAATCCATACCTTCAGCTTCTTTTCCTAATTTTACGCAGTGGACAAGACGTGCCATATGTCCCTCTTTTACTCTAATAACTTTAAAAATGCTTTAACTGGTGCGGGTAATCCGAGCCGTAATGCATCATTTCTTGTGTGCCAAGCTAAACTTTCAAAGTCAGTTATAGATTGGCTGCAAACAGAAGAGTGTACCAGATGCGGGAAAATGTCCAGCTTGTAGTGTGTAAAGATGTGACGAATTGTTTTTTGTGGTAAAAGAACACCTTGATTTAAACCAAAATTTTGGCGATAAAAGCTTTTGGCATCAGCTAAATTATCAAACTCTGGGAAGCTCCATAATCCACCCCATATTCCGCTGTTAGGCCTTTGTTCTAGTAGTATTAGCCCTGATTCAGATCGGACAATGAGCCAATAAATTTGGCGCAAGGGTACTGCTTTTTTAGGCTTAGGGGTGGGGAATTGCGTTGGGTTTCCTGTCTGATAGGCTTCACAATCAATGATTAATGGACATTGCGAACAAAGTGGCTTACTGCGCGTACAAATTGTAGCGCCCAGGTCCATTTGCGCTTGAATATAATGTTCAATACGGCTTTCGGGTAGTAATTGTTCAGCTAAGTGCCAGAGTTGTTGCTCTGTGGCTTTGCGGCCAGGCCAGCCAGTAATCGCAGCATATCGGGTTAAAACCCGTTTGACATTACCATCTAGAATAGGATGGCGTTGTTGATAGCCCAAGGCCATGATAGCCCCGGCGGTAGAACGACCTATTCCCGGTAAAGCCATTAAGCCATCTAATGTTGAAGGCATTTTTCCTTCATGCTGTTTAACGATAATTTGGGCTGTTTTATGGAGGTTACGGGCGCGGGCGTAATAACCCAAGCCCGTCCATAGCGCTAAAACGTCATCTAAACTAGCGGAAGCGAGTGCTGTAATGTCAGCATAACGTTCAGTAAAGCGCATGTAGTAGCCAATAACGGTACTGACCTGGGTTTGTTGTAGCATAATTTCTGACAGCCACACATGATAAGGGGTAATGCCTTGTTGCCAGGGCAGGTCCTTACGGCCATGCTCATCAAACCAAACGAGAAGGCGATCGCTAAAAGAGGAAAGGCTCACAATACAAAGTGATTAGAAACGGGAGGTTAAAACAACCCTTTTAATTTACCACCAATAGCGTCTTTTAATTCATCTTCTACTGATTTTTCAGGTGATTTTTCTGTCGCATTGGCCTCTTCATTGCTATCAGGTTTTTTATTACCCAGTATAGCGCCTCCAACGATGTCACCTAAGTCACCGCCTAATTTGTCATTCAATTTTTCTGTGATTTTATCTTTGGCTTTTTGTGTTGCGTTATCACGAAATAGCGTCGCTAAATCTACAGTGGGTTTTGGGTCACTGAAACTCCCAGTGATCTTTACGGGTACAATTAAGCCCTTGAGTTCAGCTAAATCTTTGCCTTCTTGACCTTCAACAGAGCCGACAACGCCAACCTCTAGGCCATAATTAATAGCTTCTTTATTTATGTCAGCTGTACCAGCACCATTAACACGCAATAAAGGCGACATTAAAAGCAGGTCTGGATTATTAACAATCCCGTTGTTCGCTGTAAATGAGCCCTTAAAACTAGAAAAATCTGTTTTTATGACCGATGCTGACTTAGCCACAGGTTCACCCTTCAAGATCGCTTTTGCTTTGCGAATACTATCGGCGATATTAATGCCTTTGAGTGAACCATCTGTAAAAGAAAAGTCACCATTGCCCGATAAGCTTTGTTTAATCTGTTCAACAGATTTACCTTGGCCAGCTAATTTAACTTTTGCATTCACAAGACCGGAAATCTTATCATCGCCACTCAAGTCTTTAAGTAGTGGCCCAGCTTGTATATTGCTCAAGTTTTCATTAATTCCTAGCTTAAGGCTTTTTCCTTGAGCATCAAGATTAACATTACCTTGATATTGCCCTTGGTAGAGATTGGCACTTAAAGGGTGGAGCTTGATAATGCCATCTTTGGCGTTAATGTTGATCTTAATATCACTACTTTGAGTGCCGCTGAACTTAAGCTGCCCAATATTGAGACTTCCTGCAATATTCAAATCACGTAATGTATCAAGTGGTAACTCACTCACAGCTCCTGCACCAGCTGTAGCAGGAGAAGCGACTGTTTTAGCTGTGTCGCTCTCAGCTAGTGGCATATAGGGGTCAGCATCAAGCTTATCTAAAGCTAGTTTAAATTTCAGTGCGGGTTTAGCGAAGTTATTGACTGAGAATTGCCCAGTCAATTTGCTCTGATCTAACAGCAAAGTCAGATTATCTAAACTAAAGTTATTTGATGACCCCGAAATGGGGCTGTTAAGCTGAACTAATTCTAAGGTATTAGTATCAGCCATAACGGGCAACTCGATAGCAAGTTGCTGCGCCATCTGTCTTAAATTAAAGGCTGTTACAGCAATCTGACCAGAAAACTGAGGCTGCTCAGATAAAATTTGTGTGGCCTCAATATCACTCTCAACAGCGAGATCTTGAATCTGAATTAATAGCTGAGATAAATCTGCGGTTTGTTTATTCAAGTCAGCGGAAATATCCCCATTCAAAGAGAGTGTCATTTCAGGTAAAGGCAAATCGTTACCCGTTGCCTTTGTTTTGAAACTAAGATCGCTAAGCGTAAATAGTTGTTGTTCCATATCAGCCATTAATTGTGCATCTAAGCTGACATTAGCCGCCATTTGTGGAGCAGCGCTAGTCATGTCAAAGCCGAGTTCAACATTAGTCGGCTGCCCTGGTTCTATGGGATCTGTTTTTAAGTTTAAGTTTTTAATAGTGTAATCGGCAGCACTACTTTTATCAGACCAAAGAATATTAGCATTGGTCAATTGAACACCTGCGATACTGAGTGCAGCTAACCCAACAGCAGGCTCAGCAGCATTGGAATCTTGAGTGTTATCATTCGATTTCTGCTTAGTTTTCCCACCTAAGTCATCCCAGTTTGTCTTACCGGCTTTATTTTTTTCGAGATTAAGGATAAGACCGTCTAAAACGATAGTATCCATCTCCAACTCTTTTTTGAGTAGTGGCATCAATTTAATGCGGATTTGAGCACCATCAATTTTAGCAAAGTGTTCAGCCTCAAAGTTCTTAGCATTGCTTAAAGAGAGAGGTCCTAATTCAAGGGCAATCCAGGGGAAAACAGATAAGCCAATATCACCTTCTAAATTCAGGGTCCGACCGGTGGCTTTTTCGACTTGCTCAGAAATTTGTGGCTTGTAATCATTAGGGTCAACGAAAAAAGGCAATGCAATTAGCCCAGCGATAACGACAATAACAATAAAAGCGATGAGTTTGAGCAAGGTGCGCATAATCGAGTTTTCCTAAATCGTATTATCTAAAAGACAAGTGCAGCAACAAGTTAGTTCTGTATTTAGTCGCCCACTATTTTATAATTAAATTGCTCATAATTGAGCGAATAATTGAGTAATTTCTGCGTGACTATTGTATAGGTTTTTTCATTATCTTTGACATGGAAAATACGATTAGGGGAATAATTACCTTTACCAACGATCATTGTTTCTTTTTGACTGATTTCTTCAACAGGCGGTAGATAGAGGCATTTTATCTCAGTTGCATTGTTTTTAGGGGAGAGGGAAGCGGCAGCTGGATTACCTGAGTGAATCTGTAAACCAATTTGCACGGTATCGTTATTATCAATATGCAACCAACGAATAGTGCCTAATTTGGCTGGCATATTCGTTTCAAAAACACCCAGAAAATCACCAATATTCAATGCGGGGATATCGGCCTTATTACATTTGGCCATGAGGCCTGCACTGCCTTGATTATCAATCGTCCACTCTGTTGTCTCTGTATCCTCAGTTGAAGTGAGGCAATGATGAATTGCATCAAAGCCATTAGCAAGCCTGATAGGCCGTGCGGTAACAGACGGTAGCCTTTGGTATTGACGTTGATAACTGGCGTTAAATTGTGGAATGACTTTCTTTAATAATTGAATATCTAAGTCATATCGTCCTAATGTACTTGTGCTGGCTGTTGCATCAAAAATTTGTTCAATGGCAAACAGAACACCTTGGGGGTTAAGCATCCGTATTTCAGCCTGTTGCCGTTTTCTGGATCGATATGATGAAGTGGTATGGGCATCGTGTCGCTATTACAAACTAGACTAAAACCACCGGCTAAAACGGTATTGTTATCGGCACTCTTTTGATGGTCTGATAAGGGTGTAATGGTGACTTTCCCAGCCATTTTTGCCATTAAATTAAACAGCCTAAAAACATCGTACTTACTCAGGCTATATGGATCTGCGATACCCGTTAGCATGATTTGACAGTAGTGGTGAATAAATGGCTTTTTAGTCACTGTTGTTTTTAATGAAGCGGGCTTATCGAGTACATCACTGGCTTCACAATAAAGATAAAGTTGGTGCAATTCGTGGACCGCGCCTGTCGGAGCAGGATGATAATGACGAAAGGCATGTGCAATCAATAAACCAATAGATTCTGTTGCACGAATAACGGCAAACAAAAACTGATTATCCAATTGCGGACGGTGTCCTTGTTGATAAGCAGCCATCACAACAGTTTATAGCCTAAAGCCAGCTCTTCAAGAAAAATATTGAGTTGGCTAATTTTAGTTTCAAAGACGGCTGGTTTAGCCATTTCTAATTTAACGGCTTCAACATCACGATTAAATACAAAGGCATTGACGGGGGCACGATATAGCTCGAGTAGTGCTAGCCGTGTATCGTTAGCCAAAGCGATACGGTTCAATGGAATTAATTTTTCTAATAAAGCATCAATAGTTGCCATAGGATCATCTTCAGGTAATGTAACTATCCAATTAGCGAGGATCTTAGGGTCAACAATTGTTTTCAGTTTTGTTTCAGAAAGAGTGGGTGTATAGAGTGATAAAGCAGGTAAATCAGCCGCAGGTGATTTACGGCGTATCAGGCGTTTGGATAATGAACTTAACAGTGATGCTTTTTTAGCTTGTTTAACTTCGGGTTTAAGGGCTAGTTTTGGTAACGCTTCGATGATTTTAGGTGTAGGTTTAGTGAGTGGTTTAACGTTATCGGCTTGTTTTTCAAGCGCCACTTTTTCATCAACCGCATTCAATATTTCTGCAAGTTGTTTAGTGCGAATAGGCTTTTTAATGATGAAGTCAGCTAAGGCGTTGGTTTGGTTTTTCTGAGCCAAAGCGGCACAAACACCACGTCTGTGACTACGTAACATTGAACGGCCCTCCTCGGTATCTAGACCGAAGATAAATAGATCAATCCAGATTGGCTGACGGCCCATTCACTGTTTAAGCGTGAATCAGAGAGTTGCAAAACGGAGTTCAAAGATGCCATATCAATATTATTGATACCACAAAGCTTAATTCGAAGCGTCGCCATTAAGATGTTGCTCCAGCATCATTACCTTTATCTTCACGGATGCGAACAGTCTTAATGGCATTGTCTGAAGTTTGCACAACCTCGATAACATATTGTTCAATACGCAAACTGACATTGGGTTCAGGGATACTTTCCAAGTATTCTAGAATGAGACCATTGATAGTTTTAGGGCCTTCAGTTGGGAGTTTCCAGTGGTTGCTTCGATTAATTTCACGGATATTAGCTGAACCATTAATCAGGTAGCTACCATCTTCTTGTGGATGAATATCTTTAACCTTATCTAAAAGATCATCAGTAAATTCACCAACGATTTCACGGAAAATATCTTCCAAAGTAATCAGTCCAATTAAATCACCATATTCATCTACAACGAGGCCTGTCCGTCGTTTATTTCGTTGAAAATGAATTAATTGCGTATTAAGTGGAGTCCCTTCAGGCACGAAATATGCCGCTTTAACAATCCCGTTAAGGGTGTCAAGCGTTAAATTGTCTTGTGCTAATAAATGTAAGGCTTTACGCACATGCAAAATGCCAATTAACTTATCGAGACTTGTTTCATAAACGGGTAAGCGTGTATTCGCACAATAAGATAATTGTTTGATGATGTCAGACAAAGGCGCATTGATATTAAGGCCATCGATCTCATTTCTCGGTACCATCACATCGTCTACGGTGACTTTTTCCAAGTCCAAAATACTCATTAGCATTCTTTTATGGCGTTTAGGAATCAGGCCTCCTGCTTCTTTGAGTGCCATTCTTAACTCTTCGGAATTAATAGCATCTGACGTACTATCATCAGGCTTAATGCCAAATAAATTTAATAGCCTATTGGTAATTAAATTGGTAAACCAAACCAGTGGATACAGTAAAATTAAAAGCGGTTTAAGAATAAAACTGGCCGGAAATGCAATGCGTTCTGGGTGAAGTGCAGCAAACGTTTTTGGGGTAACTTCAGCGAAAAGGAGGATGATCAACGTTAATGTAAAGGTGGCGATGACAATCCCATTTTCACCGAATAATTTAACGCCAATGATAGTGGCAATAGCTGAGGCCAAAATATTGACAAAATTATTTCCTAATAAAATCAAACCAATAAGGCGGTCGGGCCGACGCAATAATTCACTTGCGCGCATTGCACCGGGGTGACCTTCTTGCTCTAAATGACGCAAGCGGTAGCGATTCAAAGACATTAAGGCTGTTTCAGAGCTTGAAAAAAAAGCTGAAAAAACCAGTAAAATGAATAAGATAGAAAATAAAAGTGTTAACGAAGTGCTTTCAAGCATGATGTGTTTTTATGCGCGCCTATGATTGAGACAAAATAAATTCCAATACGAATTTGCTACCAAAATAAGCCAAAACTAAAAATAAAAACCCGACTAAAGTCCACTTTATGGCAGTTTGGCCTCGCCAACCGTATTGCCAACGTCCCCATAGTAAGGTGGCAAAAACACACCAAGCGATCAAGGATAGTGCCGTCTTATGGGCAAGGTGCTGAGCAAAGATGTCATTAAGAAAAACGAAGCCCGTAATCAAACCAATTGTCAGCAAAATAAAGCCGCCACTAATTAACTGAAACAAGCTGGTTTCCATTGATTGTAAGGGGGGTAACTGGCGCATTATGCTGGCCAATTGACGTTGGCGTATCTGCCGTTCTTGAATGGCTAAAACAATAGCTTGAATGGCGGCTAAAGTGAATAAGCTATAGGCAGTTAAAGACAATAGAATATGCCACTCTAATGCTGGAGAAGAAAGTCCTTCTGCCGGTGTGATTGGCATACATGATTTAAGAATAAGCGTCAAAGCGACCAAGGGATAAATTAAAATCCCTGGGTGAGCGGCATTGCCTTTTAAGCCCAACAGATAAGCAATGAATGCCATCACCCAAGCTGCAACTGTCATGGTGCTAAACAAGCTAACATCCCAACCGCCGGCGGCACGCATCGTGAAGAAGATATCTGCCCCATGAAAGATCAGTGCTAATACAGTTAATAAACCGACGGGCAATGCCAATGCCTGCGCCTTACCACTTTGTACAAAGTGACGAATCAAAGTCACACTACAAACAAGATAGAGTAATAGGGCAAGAGAATTTGCAATAGCCATTATGGGCGTTCCACGTCACACGATATAATAAATGTCATAGCAGCATGATAAACTGATGTAATCATAATCACACAAATATATCAGTTATAATTAGTAAGAATGTATCAATGATACGAATAGAGCAATAACAAGGTGAACCATGTTTGATAGTTTAAGCGACCGCTTAGGAAGTACATTACAAAAGTTACGTGGCCAAGGCCGGCTAACAGAAAGTAATATCAAAGATAGCTTGCGAGAAGTGCGCATGGCGTTACTTGAAGCAGATGTGGCATTACCCGTTGTAAAAGCCTTCATAGATCGTGTGAAAGAACGAGCAATGGGTCAGGATGTACTCCGAAGTCTGACGCCAGGTCAAGCCTTAATCAAAGTTGTTAATGATGAATTAGTCGCCGTCATGGGCGAGGCTAATGAGTCGCTGAATCTTAATATGCAGCCTCCAGCTGTAATTTTAATGGCAGGTTTACAAGGAGCGGGTAAGACGACCAGTGTTGCTAAACTCGCCCGCTGGCTAAAAGAAAATCAGAAGAAATCTGTGATGGTCGCGAGTGCCGACGTCTATCGTCCTGCTGCAATCGAACAATTAAAAACGTTGGCGGCCGAAGTTGAAGCCAAGTTCTTCCCAAGCGACATTAGCCAAGACCCAGTTGATATTGCACAAGCAGCTGTGGCAGAAGCGAAACTGAAATTTATTGATGTTGTCATTATTGATACTGCCGGACGTTTGGCTGTTGATGAAGAAATGATGGCTGAGATCAAACGCTTACACAGCGCTATTAAACCGATTGAGACCTTATTTACTGTTGATAGTATGACGGGGCAAGATGCGGCGGTGACAGCTGAAGCCTTTAATCAGGCACTGCCTCTGACCGGTATAATTCTGACTAAAACAGACGGTGATGCTCGCGGTGGTGCGGCGTTATCAATTCGCCATATTACTGGCAAACCCATCAAATTTATGGGTGTGGGTGAAAAAACAACGGCATTAGAGCCTTTTCATCCCGATCGGGTGGTATCGCGTATTTTGGGTATGGGCGATGTCTTATCGCTGGTGGAAGAAGCCCAGCAAAAAATGGATCAAGGCTCAGCTGAGAAACTAGCCAATAAGCTAAAAAAAGGTAAAAAATTCGACTTAGAAGATTTCCGCGATCAGTTACGTCAAATGGGTAAAATGGGTGGGATTGGCTCAATGATGGATAAATTGCCAGGTATGGCAAATATCCCAGCCGCAGCCAAGCAACAAGTAGATGACAAAGAATTGAGTCGGTTAGAAGCCATTATCAATTCAATGACGATTAAAGAACGCCAACGGCCAGATATTATCAAAGGGTCACGCAAAAAGCGCATCGCAGCAGGCTGCGGCATGCAAATTCAAGATGTAAATAGATTGCTAAAGCAGTTTGCTCAAATGCAAAAAATGATGAAGAAAATGAGCCAGAAGGGCGGTATGGCGAAGATGATGCGTGGTCTAGGTGGGCGGTTTCCATCTGGCGGTGGCATGCCATTTTAAAACAAGGCCAATTTAAGCTGTTCAAATGCAAGATAAGTGCGTAAAATATTTCTGTTTTTCGATCCAGTTTTAAACAGGCAGTAATATGGTCACAATTAGAATGTCTCGCAGTGGTGCTAAAAAGCACCCTTATTATAATGTTGTAGTTGCAGATTCACGTAATAAACGTGATGGTCGTTGCATCGAACGTGTTGGTTTCTTTAATCCGTTGGCGCAAGGTCAAGAAGAGAAATTACGTTTGGATATGGAACGCATTACACATTGGATCAGCCTTGGTGCACAAACGTCAGAACGTGTTGCTAGTTTGATCGTACAAGTGCAAAAAGCAGCATAGACAGCATATAAGGGTATCGGTATGGATACTTCCGAGGAGTTTATCCCGGTTGGTGAAATTGCCGGTGTCTTTGGGATTAAAGGCTGGATGAAAGTCTTTTCACACACCGATCCCAGAAAAAATATATTAAGTTACTCACCGCTTTACCTTTCATTGAAAGGGGAGTGGGTAGAAGCAAAAATATCCAAAGGGCGTGTTCAAGGTAAAGGGATTGTCATCGCATTAGAGAATGTGACTGACCCAGAGCAAGTTTTACCGTTAATTGGCACGGTCTTGGCTATAAAAAAAGAACAGTTAAGGCCAAATGGTTCCGACGAGTTTTATTGGTCAGAATTGACGGGATTAACAGTGATTAATTTGGATGATGTTGTATTGGGCCAAGTTGATAGTTTAATGGAAACCGGTGGACACGACGTACTGATGGTAAAAGACAAAGAACAAAAGACGCAGCGTTTGATTCCATTTGTACTGGAAGATATCGTTCAAAAAGTTGACCTTGATGGCGGGTTTATTCAGGTTAATTGGGAAAGTGATTATTGAGGTAACAAGAACATGCGCGTAGGTGTAGTGTCGTTGTTTCCTCAGATGTTTGATGCAATAACTGAGTATGGTGTAACAGGCCGAGCAGTAAGAGATGACTTGTTAAAGCTAGACTATTGGAATCCACGTGATTTCACACAGGATAAGCATAAAACAGTAGATGATAGGCCTTATGGCGGTGGCCCAGGAATGGTGATGAAAGTCGCGCCATTGCAAAAAGCCATCCAGGCTGCAAAACAGCAGTTAGGCCCGAAGACGAAAGTGATTGCGTTGTCGCCGCAAGGCAGGCAATTAGATCAAAAAGGTCTGCAAAAACTGGCAGCAAGAGAAGAAATGATCTTAGTTGCAGGACGTTATGAAGGGTTTGATGAACGTCTGATAGAACAAGAGATAGATGAGGAATGGTCAATAGGTGACTATGTCCTCAGCGGGGGTGAGCTTGCAGCCATGGTCATGATTGATGGCATAGCAAGGTTATTACCCGGTGTGTTAGGTGATGAAGAATCGGCACAACAAGATTCTTTTATGGCTGGTTTATTAGACCACCCACATTACACACGACCAGAACAATTGGCAGAACAGATTGTGCCTAGCGTGTTATTAGGCGGAGATCATAAGGCAATACGACAGTGGCGCCTTAAACAATCGTTAGGCCGAACGTGGTTAAGGCGACCTGACTTATTAGCAGTGATGACACTGGATGATGAGCAGACCGCATTGTTAGAGAAATTTATTGCCGAGTGGCAAGAAGAGCAGTAGGAATTTAGGAGTAGAACAATGAGTAATATTATTGAGCAGCTAAATGCTGAACAAATGAGACAGGATATTCCTGTATTTTCTTCAGGTGATACTGTTGTTGTTAAAGTCAAAATCAAAGAGGGTGACCGTGAGCGTGAACAAGCCTTTGAAGGCGTTGTTATTGCAAAACGTAATCGTGGCATTCACTCAGCTTTCACCGTTCGTAAAATTTCAAATGGTGTTGGTGTTGAGCGTGTTTTTCAAACACATAGCTTGGCGTTAGCAAGTATAGAAGTTATCCGTCGTGGTGATGTACGTCGCGCTAAACTATACTATTTACGTGAATTGACCGGTAAAGCAGCGCGTATTAAAGAAAAATTAGCTTAAGTCCTTGCCGTATTAGGCATGTTGGGCCTGTTTAAGGCGCATCAAGGAAAAAAGAAGGTGTTGCCATTAACTGCAGCGCCTTTTTTTGTGGCAGTAATTTGAGCCGGCTTTCGGTATGATGCAGTGATGACAAGCCTGCAACAGATAACCTTACCTTTACCAAATGGCCCAATTAAGCAATTACTATTGCTGATAGAGGGGGGGGAATTACAAAACATTTCCATGGACTTTGAACAAACAGAACTAACACCAATATCAGTAACCATACCAGGCAATATAAGCGATATTACACAACAATTATGCCAGTATAGTGAACAAGCCCATAATAACTGGTCCATAGGTTTACCTGAGTCTGGAACGGCGTTTCAGCGACGGGTTTGGCAATATTTACAAACGATTCCGATGGGGACAACCCAGAGTTACGGAGAAGTAGCCCAAGCACTTAACAGCTCAGCGAGAGCGGTAGGTAATGCCTGTCGTGCTAACCCCTACTTACTCGTTGTACCTTGTCACCGTGTAGTTAAAAGTAATGGTATTGGCGGTTTTGGAGGAAAAATTGATGGGGAGGCGATTGCAATAAAGCAATGGTTGTTGGCACATGAAAGAAAGTAACGTTATCGATTCTCCGGCTTACCTTCAGCCCTTTTTAGATAGCTTATGGCTAGAATCTGGTTTGAGCAAAAATACAGTTGAGGCTTATCAACGCGATTTATTGTCTTTTGCTGCTTGGTTAAGCAAAGATGAGATCACTTTATCTTCAGCGACACGCGAAGATATTCTACGTTATCAAGGTGTACGTTTGCGAGAAAGCAGAAAAGCCCGTAGCGAAGCCCGTTTGTTATCGAGCCTAAGACGTTTTTATCGCTATCTGTGCCGAGAAGAAATACGTGAATCTGATCCAACAACACAAATCGAGTCTCCACGCTTAGGACGCCCCTTACCAGAAGGGTTGACAGAAGAAGAGGTTGAAGCATTATTAGAACAACCGGATATCAAGCAAAATTTAGGGTTACGTGACAGAGCTATGTTGGAAGTGTTGTATGCAACAGGCCTACGGGTATCCGAGTTAGTGTCGTTGACAGTTGAGCAGCTCAATATGCGCCAAGGTCTGATTCGGTGTGTCGGCAAAGGTAATAAAGAACGTTTAGTCCCTTTAGGTGAAGTAGCATTAGATTGGCTACAGCAATATCAAATAGAGGTAAGACCACTTTTGTTATTAGGTCATGTAAGTGAAGATCTGTTTCCGACTCGCCGTGGCAAGGCGATGACACGGCAAGCTTTTTGGTATTTGATCAAGCGCTATGCACAACAGGCTGAGATCAAGAAGCACTTATCTCCTCATACCTTACGTCACGCTTTTGCGACTCATTTACTCAATCATGGCGCAGATTTAAGGGTGGTACAACTACTTCTAGGACATTCAGATTTATCAACAACCCAAATTTATACCCATGTTGCACGCGAAAGGCTCAAATCACTTCATGCAAGTCATCACCCTAGGGCCTAGCAGTGATAAAGTCATCATATTACAGAACAAAAGGAAATTAAAATGCCAGCATTCGATATCGTTTCTGAAGTTGACCAACATGAATTAACTAACGCAGTCGATCAGGCAAACCGGGAATTAGCGAATAGATTCGATTTTCGCGGCAGTGATGCCAAAGTTGAACAATCAGCTAAGGTACTGACCTTATTTGCAGACAGCGATTTTCAATTAGATCAGTTATTGGATATTTTACGATTGAAATTGGTCAAACGGAAAATAGAAATTAGTTGCTTAGAAGTAAAAGATAGTGTCGGTCACGGAAAGCTGCGTAAACAAGAAGTCATAATACGTGAAGGTATAGATAAGGATCTATCAAGAAAAATCGTGAAGTTAGTGAAAGAGAGCAAGATCAAAGTTCAAGTGGCAGTGCAAGGAGAGAGCGTCCGCGTGACAGGAAAAAAACGGGATGATTTACAACAAGTAATGGCATTATTAAGGGGCAATGACAGTCTTGAGATGCCTTTACAATTTAATAACTTTAGAGATTAAAAGGATTCACAATGTTAAAACGTTATTTAGCCTTATTGGCCGTATTCACATGGGCGGGGATGGCACATGCAGATGCGGCACTAAAAGCCAAACTTGAAGCATTGTTACCTGGGATGGTCGTTGAGAGCATGACACCGCTAGATAACACGGGTTTTGTCGAAGCAGTTGTTGATGGCCAAGTCGTTTATTTTTCTAAAGACGCACGTTATGTTTTTCAGGGTGAAGTTATCGCTTTAGAGACACGCCAGAATATAACCGAACTCAAACAAGCAAGCATCAAAAAGACAATATTAGCGGCTTTAAATGAAGACGATATGATTGTATTTGAACCGAAAAAAACGGAACATACCTTGACTGTTTTTACTGATATTGACTGTGGTTACTGCCGTAAATTACACCAACAAATGTCAGAATATAATGATCTGGGAATTAAGATTCGTTACATGGCCTTCCCTCGTTCAGGCCCAAACTCTGAGTCTTTTGATAAAGCGGTTAATGTTTGGTGTTCAGAAGACAGACAACAAGCAATGACAGAGTCCAAAGCGGGGACTAGCCTTAAAAGTGAAGCTTGTGATAACCCAGTCGCAGCACACTTTGATGCTGGACGTCGTTTGGGTGTGACAGGGACTCCGGCCTTGTTTTTAGATTCAGGTGAGTTACTGCCGGGTTATATTCCACCACAACGTTTAAAAGCGATTCTAGACAAAAAAGCTTAAACCAAACGTACTGTAGACGCAGCCCCAGGGCTGCGTTGATCAAATAGCTGTAATTGATATCCATCGAATAATATAAAGCTGGGAGACTGTTGCCAATCGCCTAAAACGAGTCGGAAAGCACCGTTATCTAAGTGATGAATAGCAGGCCGGTGGGTATGACCATGTAGCAAATATTGGACGTGATGTTTTTTCATTACTCGGCTAACTTCGTCATGATTGACATCCATTATTGTGGCTGTCTTATGTTGTTTTTGTTCACGACTTTTCTGCTTAATTTTATCTGAAACTCCTTGGCGATAACTGGCCGATAAAAATAAGAAGCACCATTGAAGAAAACGATTACGACTCCAACGACGGTAACGCTGATAACTGACATCGTCAGTACACAAACTATCCCCATGCATTAATAAAATGGCTTTGCCGGCTAAGTTGATTTTAGTGGGGTCAGCTAATAGCGTCATACCGCAGCGTTCGGCAAAGGCCTTGCCTATCATGAAGTCACGATTGCCGACCATCAAGTAACTAGTAATACCAACTTGGTTTAAGGCCATTAATTGGTCAATTAATGGTTGAAACTCGTCCGGCACAATATCATCACCTAACCAAGTATTAAAGAGGTCACCGAGGATATAAAGCTGGTCAATATTGGGGGCTTGTTTTACTAAAAATTCGACCGTAAGTTGAATCAACTCAGGCTGAGCTGGACTCAGATGCAAATCTGAAATAAATAAAGTCGACATGAATTTAAATTAACCCCTTAGAGCGAAATGCTAATTAAGGGGTACGATATCAAATCAGTCGATAACAGTGGCGCTGTTAATTACAACATCATCAGTCGGTACGTCTTGATGATGTCCTTTTGAACCCGTGCTGACAGCGCGAATTTCATCAACCACATCCATGCCTTCAACGACATGAGCAAATACAGCATAGCCCCATGCATCGCGATTTTCAGCACGGAAGTTGAGAAAGTCATTATCAACGGTATTGATGAAAAATTGTGCGGTAGCTGAATGCGGGTCGCCTGTTCTTGCCATTGCAAGTGAACCACGGACATTGGTTAAGCCATTATTAGCTTCATTTTCAATGGGGTCGTTAACTGTTTTTTGTTCGAAATTTGCATCAAACCCACCACCTTGGACCATAAAGTCCTTGATGACGCGATGAAAAATAGTGCCGTTATAAAAGTCAGCTTCAACGTAACTTAAAAAATTAGCGACCGTGTTAGGTGCTTTATCAGCATTGAGCTCGATGACAATGTCACCATGAGAAGTAGAGAGTTTAACTTTTGGCAAAACATTGCCTCCTTCGGCATAAGCAGTAAATGAAATGAGTGTAAAAAAAAGTGGCGCCAAGTAACGAAAAAACAGTTTCATGAAAATTGGATCCAGTGATTGATAATAAAGTGGCTATGATAGTGTAAATAAGCGATTAAGTGGAGTGTTTAAGCTACTTTTAAATTCCAACATCACGTAAAATATTCACCATGCTGCAGATACATAATAGTTTAACCAAACAAAAAGAGCGTTTTATACCCATCGAGCCAGGCAAAGTATCACTTTATGTCTGCGGGATGACAGTCTATGATTTTTGTCATGTTGGTCATGCACGGGTGATGGTGGTATTTGATGTCGTGACACGCTATCTCAAAGCGAGTGGTTATGACGTCACTTATATTCGAAATATCACCGACATTGACGATAAAATCATTGCCCGAGCCAATGAAAATAAGGAAACGATTCAAACGCTAACCGAACGGTTTATTGCTGAAATGCATCAAGATGCTGATGCATTAGGCGTAGAAAGACCGAGTGCCGAACCCAAAGCAACTGAAGCAATAGCTGAAATGTTGGCGATGATTGAAACCTTAATCACCAAAGGCTTAGCGTACGCGGCGGACAATGGCGATGTCTATTACGATGTCAGTGAATTTCCTGGTTATGGTAAGTTATCAGGTCGGAATATAGATGAGTTGCGGGCTGGAGAGCGTGTAGCGGTAAATGAAGCGAAACAAGATCCAATGGACTTTGTTTTATGGAAAGCAGCAAAACCTGAAGAGCCTGCATGGGATTCACCATGGGGCAGAGGCCGCCCTGGTTGGCATATTGAATGTTCAGCGATGTCTGCACATTGTCTTGGTGAACGATTTGATATTCATGGCGGGGGGCAAGATTTACAATTCCCACACCATGAAAATGAAATAGCACAATCAGAAGGGGCACATGGCTGCCAGTCTGTTAATTACTGGATGCATAATGGTTTTGTGCGTATTGATGATGAAAAAATGTCTAAATCATTAGGTAATTTTTTTACTGTCAGAGAAGTATTAGAAAAATATGCGCCAGAAGTTGTACGATATTTTATATTGACTAGTCAGTATCGTAGCGCGCTCAATTATTCAGAAGAACAGCTTGAGCAAGCAAAAAATTCGTTGACCAAATTTTATAGCGCATTGCGTGATATTAATATTGATAACACAGTGGATTGGCAACAAGATGAAGAATATGGCACTCGCTTTAAAGCAGCCATGGACGATGACTTTAATACTGCCTTAGCCTTATCGGTTATGTCTGATGTCAGGCAAGGGTTAAATAAAGCTCATGGACAACAGCAACTTGAACAGCAGCGTT
>JABGUA010000025.1 GCA_018646825.1 Piscirickettsiaceae bacterium | reverse complement strand
GACCCGGTTGATAAGGCCAAGCAAACCCAGGCACTTTATCAGCGTTGGCAGCAGGGCGAGTTAACCCTGTCTGATGTTGACTTTGATGTGCCCGATCTACCGGGACAACCGGATAAACCGGAGCTAGTTGCACCGCGAGATTTGCCAAGGCGACGTAATAGTGCAGAAACAGGCGTGGCCACGTTGATTCACGCCGTTAATCATATTGAGTTTAATGCGATTAACTTGGCACTCGATGCCATTGCCCGTTTTTCAGGGCTACCTGACGACTACTATGCTGATTGGATTCGCGTCGCTGCAGAAGAGTCTAAGCACTTTACCTTGTTACGTGAGCATCTAATCTCATTGGGCTATGACTATGGCAGTTTCCCTGCTCACAATGGCATGTGGGAGATGGCACAAAAGACCCATCATGATCCATTGATACGCATGGCCTTAGTACCTCGGGTATTAGAAGCGCGGGGGTTAGATGTGACGCCGAAGATGATGGATAAACTACGCGGTACGGGTGATATGCGTGCAGTAGAAATTCTAGAGTTAATTCTGGAAGAAGAAATTGGCCATGTCGCGATAGGGACGCGTTGGTTTAATTATTTATGTGATCAACGTGGGGTGGATTCTTTAGCCACATTTAAAGACTTACTTGATAACTACTTTGATGGTCAGTTACGCGGGCCGTTTCATACGGAGGCACGCAAACAAGCGGGGTTTACTGATGAAGAAATGGCCTTATTAGAAGGGCGCGCTTAATCAGATTTAGCGTCTTTCGCTTTAGCACTGACCGTATTGGCTTTCTGTTTATCTTGTGCTGCTTTTTTACGTTCCATCTCGACTTTTTGGCGCCGTGACTCTTTCGGATCGGCAATCAATTTACGATAAATTTCTATCCGGTCTTTATCTCTTAAACTGGCATTCAACTTACATATTTTGCCAAAAATACCAACTTTATCTGATGCTAAATCAATGTTTGGGTAGGCTTCTAAAACCCCCGAACGTTTAATCGCCTGTTCGACATCACAGTCAGCCGCGACTTCTAGTTCAAAAATGCGTTGTTCATCAGGTAAGGCGTAAGCAACTTCAATATGCAGGGTGTTATTTGCCATAAATCTCATTAGCTCGTTTACAGAATGCGTCGACTAATGACCCCGATATTTGCGTGAAAACAGGGCCTAATGCCATGCTGACTAAGCGGTTAGAGAACTCAAAATCCATGTCTAGTTGAACACGGCAGCCTTGATTATCGCCAATCATGACAAACTGCCAATGGCCTTCTAAATGCTGGAAAGGACCATCAATCAATTCAATATCAATCGCTTTGCCATGGGTCAGTTTGTTACGCGTAGAAAATACGTGATGAATACCGCCCTTAGCTAAATCTAAGGTGGCGCAGACAACTTGGTCATTGGCGCTGATGATTTTACTGTCCCGACACCAAGGTAAAAAACTTGGGTATGCCGCTATATCATTGACGAGGTCATACATTTGTTCAGGCGTGTACATCACGAGTGAGTTACGTGTAATGGTGGTCATTTTGCCTTAGGCTGAAGTTAAATCAATTAAGCCAATCATATTTAAAAAGATAATAATGATTGCGAAGGGTGAAATGTAACGAATTAGGAAACGCCAGACAAAATAGACGAAACGCGGTTTCATTGCAAACTCTTCATCTGTTGATTGTTTCGACATGATCCAACCAGCGAAGATAGCGATAAATAAACCGCCCAGTGGTAGCAAGATATTCGCCGTCAGGTAATCGAGTAAATCAAACAAAGTTTTACCGAACAAGGTCCAATCACTGCCGATATTAAATGAGAACACGGTTAATAAACCGAGTAACCAAGTACTAAACCCGATGATGACAGCAGCACGGCGACGGCTAACGTCTTTGTTTTCTACCAGCCAAGCAGCGGCAGGTTCAATCAGTGAAATTGCGGAACTCCATGCGGCAAAGACCAATAATAAGAAGAAGAGGCCACCATAGAATGCCCCATTCGCCATATGACCAAAGGCAATGGGCAAGGTATGGAAGATGAGACCTGGACCGGCATTGGTATCTAAGCCATTAGCAAAGACCAGTGGGAAAATAGCCATACCAGCTAATAGCGCAACGCCGGTATCAGCCAGCGAAATAGCGATCGACATTTTTAAAATAGACGCATCTTTTGGCAGATAAGAACCGTAAACCATGATGGCACCCATACCTAAGCTTAAGGTAAAGAAGGCATGGCCCATTGCGGTTAAAATCGCATCGTTAGACAGTTTTGAAAAATCAGGTTTGAATAAAAAATCGATGCCTTGTTGAAAATAGGTGCCGGTATTAGCCGCATAACCGACTAATAAAATAAGGATGAATAACAGGGCGGGCATGAGGAATTTAACGCTTTTCTCTAAGCCACCTTGCACACCACGGGCAACAATGATCGAGGTGACGATCATAAAGATAGTATGCCAAGCGAGCAGCCGTTCAGGATCGAGCACTAAGGCGTTATAAATACTAGTCGCACCATCGGCTGTAACGCCCTCAAAGACGCCAGAGAAGGTTCGAAATACGTAAGCTAGGGCTTGGCCAGCAAAGACACTGTAATAAGACAAGATAAGGAAACCAGCGACAACACCCATCCAACCTAAATATTGCCAGCCAGTATTTTTGCCTTCTTCAACCGCAATGCTATATAAGGCATTCACTGGGTTTTGGCGACCACGGCGACCGACCATAATCTCAGCCATCATGATGGGTAAGCCGATTAAGGCTAAGCAAGCTAAGTAAACAAGAACAAACGCACCACCACCATTTTCACCGGTGATATAAGGAAACTTCCAAATATTACCAAGACCAACAGCAGAACCGGTCGCAGCTAGGATAAATGCCCAGCGTGAAGACCATTGACCGTGGATAGATAGTGCAGGTCTACTCATAATATACTCGTTCACCTAACTAGATTACGTTGAAATAGTGACGCTGTTACTGTCAGCTATTTGTGATTTGCTATGTGCCTATACTAACGATAATGGCATCATTTTTATACCGTGAATCGCGTTTATTTTGTTCCGGCTTTGTCGATTGTGTTGTTTATGAGACAGGGTTCTGATAAATCAGCACGTGATTAGCCGAGCGATGAAATGCTACGTCATTTATAATAGCCGCCATGGCTACAAAGAAAAGTTCGAAGAAAAAAGGCGCAGGCAATAATATTGCCCAAAACCGGCGTGCCCGACATGATTACTTCCTAGAAGATAATTTTGAAGCAGGCCTGGTACTAGAAGGGTGGGAAGTTAAAAGCCTACGCGATGGTCGCGGACAGCTTAATGAAAGCTACGTCCAACTTCATCAAGGCGAAGCGTGGTTACATGGTTGCCATATTTCACCGATGCTATCGGCATCCACCCATATTCACCCTGAGGATATTCGCCGCCGAAAGTTATTACTCAACAAGATTGAATTAAATCGTTTAGTAGCCGCAGTAGACCGTAAGGGCTATACCATTGTGCCGGTGTCGATGTATTGGAAGAAGGGCAGAGCCAAGCTTGAAATCGCCCTAGCTAAGGGTAAACAACATCAAGATAAACGGGCAACAGAAAAAGACAGAGATTGGGCACGCGAAAAAGCCCGCATCGTTGCAAATAAATAACTTAAATCTAGCTCAGAACGAAACGCTGGCTTATACTGTCTACATCGTATCGACCTTTGGGGGCGACCTGGCTTCGACGTGGGTTACAAAACTTTAGGTGCATGTCGAGTATGTTAATTCTTCTCGTAAAACAGATTAACAAATTATAGTTGCAAACGATAACAACTACTCTCTAGCAGCTTAGGCTTGCTAGCCGTTGACTAAAGCCGTGCTTATGCGTTTAGGTTTCAACGGTCGATTCTCATAAGACAAGCCAGAAGTGTGCTTGGCACTGATGGACTGAAACCTTTCAAGATCGCTAGTTGTTTTCCCTGTTCATCGGGTAGCTTCTAGTTAAAACAGTAGATGAAATAAACATGTAGAGCTGACAGCAGCGGATTTGCGGACGGGGGTTCGATTCCCCCCGCCTCCACCAAATATACGTTTCACAACGTACCATAAAGGCCTTAAAAGCCCGTTTTATAACGGGTTTTTTTTTGCCTTCCATATCGTAACGTCCCACGACATTCCTTGACATACCCCAAATAACGGGGGTAACTTATGGGGTAACAGCTACTTTCAAAAGTGAGTTACCCCCAAATGGCTTTATCAGACACTAGAGTTAAATCACTAAAGGCAGGCGTAAAGCCTGATGGTACTGCCACTAGCAAGACTTATAGGGTTACAGATGAAAAAGGGCTTTATATTGAAATTACCCCTAAAGGGGGTAAGCGGTGGCGTTTTAAATATCGTTTTGGGGGTAAGGAAAAACTACTCTCATTAGGCGTCTATCCTGAAATAGCGCTCAAAGAAGCAAGAAATCGTCGCGACATACATCGTAG
>JABGUA010000026.1 GCA_018646825.1 Piscirickettsiaceae bacterium | reverse complement strand
TTCTTTCAAATTTTTCTTTAGACATGACCAGAGTCTCCCCGTCAATATTATCAAGTTATAACAAAAACAAAAAAGACAGAAAAATCCCTGTCCTAATCAAATAATTCAAATAAGGTTCAGTATGGAGCCCACAATCAGAATCGAACTGATGACCTCATCCTTACCATGGATGCGCTCTACCGACTGAGCTATGCGGGCCTTATTCCAAACAAATTATGGAGCGGGTGATGGGAATCGAACCCACGTGATCAGCTTGGAAGGCTGGAGTTCTACCATTGAACTACACCCGCAAATAACTCTTTCTTAACCTTATCTATAGTTTCATGGTGGAGGGGGGAGGATTCGAACCTCCGAAGGCGGAGCCGTCAGATTTACAGTCTGATCCCTTTGGCCACTCGGGAACCCCTCCACGAAAACAGGACATTATTCGCAAAAGAGACCGTTGTGTCAACAACTAAACTGTAATCAAAACAAATCTTCATACTGGGCTTATTCCCAGAGCTTACTTTGTTTTGATTAATTATCACTGCGCGCGAAAACAGCGCATAGTATACTATCTCCCGACGTTATATTCAGCTTAACTATTTTATTCTCAGGAGTGTATTCATGGAGCAGTACCGCGGTACTACTATCCTTTCATATCGCCGTAATGGCCAAGTTGTTATTGGTGGTGATGGTCAAGTCAGCCTTGGCAACACTGTCATGAAGGGCAATGCTCGTAAAGTTCGCCGCCTATATAATGATAAGGTTATCGCTGGTTTTGCCGGCGGTACGGCTGATGCCTTTACCTTGTTCGAACGATTTGAAGCCAAGCTCGAAAAACATCAAGGCAATTTGACTCGTAGTGCTTTGGAGTTGGCCAAAGATTGGCGTACTGATCGCATGATGCGCCGTTTAGAAGCTTTACTGGCCGTTGCCGATCAAGAAACGTCACTCATTATTACTGGTAATGGTGACGTGATTGAACCGGAACATGGCTTGATGGCTATCGGTTCAGGTGGCCCATTCGCCCAATCTGCCGCCATTGCTTTAATGGAGAATACAGATTTGAGCGCGAAAGAGATTGTTGAGAAAGGCCTCAATATTGCTGCTGATATTTGTATCTATACCAATCGAAACCTTACTATTGAAACCTTAGAAGACGAGTCTTAATCACGTTATGCAAGCATTAACTCCAAAACAAATTGTTGAAGAATTAGATAAACATATTATTGGTCAACAGGCCGCTAAACGCGCCGTGGCTATTGCCTTACGTAATCGCTGGCGCCGGAAACAGTTATCGGCCGAATTACAACATGAAATCACACCCAAGAATATTTTAATGATCGGTCCTACCGGTGTAGGAAAGACCGAGATTGCTCGCCGGCTAGCAAAATTAGCCAATGCACCTTTTATAAAAATAGAAGCAACAAAATTCACTGAAGTCGGTTATGTCGGTCGTGATGTTGAATCTATCATTCGTGATTTGGCTGAAATGGCCATGAAGATGTTACGAGACCAAGCCGTTAAAGCTGTAGAAGTGGCTGCTGAAGATGCAGCAGAAGAACGTATCTTAGATGCGTTACTCACGCCAGCACGTGATATTGAAGATGACAATGACTCAAATACCCGCCAGCGCTTTCGTAAAATGCTGCGTGAAGGCAAATTGGATGATCGAGAGATTGAATTGGAATTGAGCTCACCTAATGTCGGCGTTGAGATCATGACCCCACCGGGCATGGAAGAAATGACCAGCCAGCTCCAAGAGATGTTCCAAAACGTGGGCTCTTCTCGTAAGGCAACCCGAAAGCTACTTGTTGGCAAAGCACAACGCTTATTAATAGAAGAAGAAGCCGCTAAATTAATTAACGAAGAAGATTTAAAAGCCCAAGTCATCGATGCTGTCGAACAAAACGGTATCGTGTTCTTGGATGAAATCGATAAAATCACGCAACGTAGTGAAGGGGGTAGTGGCGGCGCCGATGTCTCTCGTGCCGGCGTACAACGTGACTTATTGCCTTTAGTTGAGGGCAGTACGGTGTCGACAAAATATGGCATGTTAAAAACGGACCATATTTTGTTTATTGCATCCGGCGCGTTTCATTTGAGTAAGCCCTCCGATCTTATTCCTGAGCTTCAAGGCCGGTTACCTATCCGTGTTGAACTAGATGCCCTTGGCGCCAATGATTTTGTTCGTATTTTGACTGAACCAGATGCCTCTCTAACTGAGCAATATATTGCCTTGTTATCGACGGAAGATACTCAGTTGTCTTTTTCTGAAGACGGTTTAAAACAAATTGCTGAATTGGCCTGCCAAGTGAATGAACAAACTGAGAATATTGGTGCACGCCGTTTACACACTTTATTAGAAAAACTGCTTGAAGACTTGTCTTACAGTACTTCAGATGATGGTCAGCGTGACATCATCATTGATGCTGATTATGTTAACAAACAGTTGTCCAATTTAGTCCAAGACGAAGACCTCTCACGTTATATTCTGTAACTCAGTTAAGGATTTTAGATTTTATGGCTAATCATTCGCCGCCCAGTAATATTATTTTGCATAAGCAGTCTAAATCGCTTGAACTAGTCTACGGGGAACACGCTTATAACTTACCCGCAGAGTATTTAAGAGTCTCGTCCCCATCAGCTGAAGTACAAGGCCATGGTCCAGGCCAAGAAGTATTACAAATCAATAAAGAGCTGGTTGGTATTGACCAATTGGAGCCTGTTGGTCACTATGCTTTAAAGATTTTTTTCGATGATGGCCATAATACCGGTTTGTTCACTTGGGATTATTTGTATACATTAGCGACTGAACAAGCCCCGCGCTGGGAACATTATCTCAGCCGTTTGGTACAAGCCGGTCATCAACGACAACAATAAGGTCACTGTTTTGGATAATAAAGATACCACCCATTTTGGCTAT
Organism: Piscirickettsiaceae bacterium; assembly: GCA_018646825.1. Classification (GTDB taxonomy): domain Bacteria; phylum Pseudomonadota; class Gammaproteobacteria; order Nitrosococcales; family Methylophagaceae. The sequence goes on along the minus strand of JABGUA010000026.1, from coordinate 17,695 downwards.
AAAGAAGTCCCTGTAGAGGACAAGGCTTCGCACGTTGCCGGGGTGTTTCATTCCGTCGCTCAGCGCTATGACGTGATGAATGATTTAATGTCGATGGGGGTACATCGCTTGTGGAAGCGTTTCACGCTGAATACCAGTGGCGTTCGTCGAGGATCTAAAGTGCTTGATATCGCTGGTGGTACTGGTGATTTAGCCCTTAAATTCTCAAAAATGGTCGGCAGCACAGGTCAAGTTATTTTAGCTGATATCAATGCGAGCATGCTGAATGTCGGTCGTGACCGTTTAACTGACGCAGGTGCTGTTGGCAATATTGAATATGTCCAAGCAAATGCCGAGGCCTTGCCTTTTCCTGATAACAGTTTTGATTGTATTACTATTGCGTTTGGCTTACGTAATGTGACTGATAAAGACAAAGCGCTACGATCAATGTATCGCATCTTAAAGCCCGGTGGCCAATTATTAGTCTTAGAGTTCTCAAAGCCAGCAGAATGGTTTTCGCCTGTTTATGATTTTTACTCGTTCAAACTATTGCCTAAAATTGGGAAGCTGGTTTCAAATGATGAAGACAGCTACCGTTATTTAGCAGAATCTATCCGTATGCATCCCGATCAAGAATCAATGAAAAAAATGATGATCGATGCGGGATTCGAACGCTGTGATTACCATAATATGACAGCAGGTATTGTTGCCCTACATAACGGCTATAAATTTTAAGCCATGTCTGGATTGTTAACTCCTTTTGAGATCGCGTTAAATGCTGCTTTGGCACATGACCCTGAATCTCGAACAAAACTGACTCAATTTGATCAACGCTGTATTGCCATTGAAATCAGTGATTTTGATAAGATTATCCACATTACTTTTTTGCAAGAAAAGTTGGCCCTATCATTGGATAGCGAATCTGATGCTGATTTAACCATCACCGGAAAAGCACTCACCTTGGCAAAATTAGGCAGCGATCCTGATAGTTTGTTTTCTGCTGATATTGATATTCATGGCGATGTTCAATTCGCGAAACAGTTACGCGATCTACTAGAAGGGTTTGATTTCGACTGGGAAGCCCAACTCGCACGTTATACCGGAGATACCTTAGCTTATCCTATTGCCCATGGACTTAGGCAATTTGGCCGTTGGGCAAAAGACAGTCATCAATCCATGCAGTTGAATATTTCTGACTATTTAAAAGAAGAATCTTTAATCTTGCCTGATCAATCTCAGGTCAATGAATTCTTGTCTGCTGTCGATACGCTACGCGCTGACACTGATCGTATAGAAGCCCGAATCGCTAGGCTCAAAAAGGCACGATCATGAAATTACAACAGTTCTTTCGCTTGCTCCAAATTAATCATGTGTTATCTAAACACCGTTTGGATGACATTATCCAAGCAACACATTTAATTCGCCCGCTACGTTATTTAAGTTACCTGTCTCCTTACCGTTTGACACACAGTAATAAAATTCCCCGTGGTGAACGAATCCGCTTAGCGCTACAAGAATTAGGTCCTATCTTCGTTAAATTTGGCCAATTATTATCAACACGCCGGGACCTACTACCTCATGACATCGCAGGAGCACTGGTTAAGTTACAAGATCAAGTTGCCCCTTTTAGTAATGAGGAGGCATTGGCCCTAATCCAGCAAACCTACGGCCAGGAATCAATTGATCACTACTTTGCCCATATTGATGAACACCCTTTGGCTTCAGCCTCTATTGCACAAGTGCATGCAGCGCAATTAGTTGATGGTAGTGACGTCATTCTCAAACTAGTTCGCCCTAACATTGAAAAGACCATTAAACATGATGTCGGCCTGCTCTATACCATTGCTGGTTTGGCTGAACGCTACTGGTCTGAAGGCAAGCGGCTACGCCCAACCGAAGTCGTTGCTGAGCTCGAGAAAAATTTGTTTGATGAGCTCGATATGTTACGTGAAGCCGCTTCCGCTTCTCAATTAAAACGGAATTTTGAAGGCACTGATTTACTTTATGTTCCCGATATTAATTGGCAGCTCACTAAACCCAAGCTCTTAGTACAAGAACGCGTTTATGGTATTCCAATTGGTGATATTGATGCTTTGAAAGCAGCTAATGTCAACCTTGAGCGTTTAGCTGAAATCGGCGTTGAAATCTTTTTTACCCAAATATTTAAGCACAGCTTTTTCCATGCTGATATGCATCCCGGTAATATCATGGTTGATGCAACGGATCCTGAAAACCCAAAATATGTAGCGATCGATTTTGGCATTATGGGTACGCTCGCCCATGATGACCAGCGTTATCTGGCTGATAATTTCTTGGCCTTTTTTAATCATGATTATCAGCGTGTTGCTGAATTACATATCGAATCTGGCTGGGTACCCGCTGACACCCGTTTAGATGAATTCGAGTCTGCCATTCGCAGTGTCTGTGAGCCTATCTTTGCAAAACCGCTCAAAGAGATTTCCTTCGGCCAGCTCTTGCTTCGTCTGTTTCAAACTGCTCGCCGATTTAATATGGAAGTACAACCACAACTCGTCTTACTTCAAAAAACCTTGCTTAATATTGAGGGTTTAGGCCGTCAACTTTATCCCGACTTGGATCTATGGCAAACAGCCAAACCTATCCTTGAGCAATGGATGAAAGAGCGAATGAGTGTTGGTGCCGCCATAAAAACGCTGCAAAAAGAAGCGCCAAACTGGATCCATACCTTGCCAGCTTTGCCCCGCTTACTCCATGACTTCAGTGTGAAAGCACAAGAAGGCAAGCTCAATATGCAGCTTTCACCTAAAGATTTAGATAAGATACAACAAGAAATTCGTCGTGCGAGTCAACGCAACCTTACCGCTATTACTGGTTCTGCATTTGTGATTGGTGCTGCTGTTATTGCAGGGATGGAAGGCTATAGCGCTTTTCATCTCGCAGGCATTCCTATACTGAGCTGGGGCTTAGGTATCTGGGGTGGCTTTCTACTCTTCTCTAGCTTTAACAAGCGTTAAATTCCCCTTTAATCTGATCAAGGTTTATCGTGTTTAAATATATTCTTGGCTTTGCTGGCTTTTACTTTTCAGGATTTTTACTCGCCATCCTAGGCTATTTTGTCGGTGGTGTTATCGATCGGGCACAAAGCCTCGGTTTGGGTGCAGTCAACCCACTGGCCAACGGACAACGTAAACTGGTTTTCCTTGAAACCACCTTTATGTTGATGGGTAAATTAGCCAAAGTCGATGGCCATATTTCTAAAGATGAAATCAATCATGTTGAAGACTTCATCCAAAAAATGGGGATGTCTCCTGAACATCGCCAACAAGCCATAAACCAATTCAAATTAGGCTCTACCGCTGACTTTAATATAGATACAGCGCTTAACGACTTTATGGCGCATTGCGGCCAGACATTGCACTTAAAACAAGTGATGTTGATGTACCTTATCGTCATGGCTGCTGCCGATGGCCGAGTCGACTCTCAAGAGGAAGCCTTCCTAAAACTAGTTGCAAACCGCCTAGGATATAGCGATATCCAATTCCAACAGATGTTGGATATGGTACTTAATCAATCACACTTCAGTCAGGGTAGTCCGGTATCGGCTTCTTCACTAGATGATGCCTATAAAGCATTAGGCGTCACATCGGATCAATCGGACCAAGAAATTAAACGCGCTTACCGAAAATTAATGAGCCAATATCACCCCGATAAGTTAATCGGGCAAGGCCTTCCAGAAGATATGATTAAAGTCGCCACTGAACAAGCCAAAGAGATTCAAGTTGCTTATGATTTAATTAAAAAGCAACGAGAGAAAAATTAATCTCGGCTGGCATACCAAGCAGAAGTGCTAGAGACAAGATAAGGTACGACGTAAGTCATGATTAATTTTGGACCATCTGGTGCTGCTACTCCAACTAGTGCTTCCCACTGATTAATTAAATTAAATAGCGTACCCACAATAGCCGCGATAATGAACCATCGCCTTCTCAGGAAATGGTTCACCCATTCACGCATCCTAAACGGCTTCTGTTGGACCAAACATTTCAAAATGAATGCCACTCGATGAGACGTTTAACTTTTCGCAGTCTTGCTTCATTGCTGACATAAACGATTTGGGACCACAGAGATAAACAGCTGTATCGTTTGCTAACGCAATATCTGCGTCTTTTGCCCACTGTCCTATCCGTTGCTCATTCACATAGTTAGCATCATTGCCTGCCGTGACCTGCACTTGATAATGGAAACCTGTCTTCTCTTTTAATGCTGCCAATTCCTGTTTGAATAATTCGCTCTCTGCATCATGCTGTGTTTGTATAAATAAGATATTGTCCGGATTAACATTATTGTCTAGTGCTTCATATAACATGCTGATTAGGGGCGTAATACCGACACCGGCAGCGATGAAAATATGATTTTGTGCCTCACGGTCAAGATTGAATGTTCCCGTTGGTGCTTGAAGCAATAAACTGGAGCCGATTTTCGCCTGATGTAAATAATTAGAAACAACACCCTTAGGTTCAGCTTTCGGTGTAATGCGTAAATAACCTTGTTTAGGGAAAGACGATAATGAATATTGTCTTATTTGTTCGTATTTCTCATTTTCTAATATCACTTTAGTACCGACATATTGCCCGCCCTTAAATGAGGGGGTTGCTCCTTTATCTTTAGGTTTTAAATAGAAGGATTTAACGTTAGGTGATTCCATCTTGATATCATCAATAATGAATTCACGAAACCCGCGCCAGCCACCTGGGCTATTCTCATTCTCTTGGTACAGGTTTTCTTCAGCATTAATAAATACATCTGCTAACATCCCGTATGCTTCTCCCCAGGCAATTAGTGCAGGATGGCCATCAGGTAGATCAGCGACATCTTGTATTGCTGACAATAAGGCATTTCCAATAATCGGGTACTGTTCAGGTTTCACACCCAAACTGACATGTTTATGTGCTATCCGTGCGACGGTAGGCAATAAGACTGACAAATCATTCAGATTATTCGCATAAGCAAAGACTGCTCCAGCTAAAGCTTTAGCTTGTCCGCCTTGTGCTTGGTTTGATGGGTTAAACACATTTTTCAACTCAGGATTTTCTGTTAATAATTTGTCATAAAAATGGCGGGTTATTTCCTCGCCATGTTCTGCTAATAAAGGGATCGTAGATTCCACAATTTTTATTGTCTCATTTGTAAGCACGTGTTTCTCCTATTAAACATACATTTTTAATGAACCTTTATTAAAAGATTCATTTTATATATATCTTTAAACAAAGCAAGCCTTTATAATTGAAATTACGTTTTTATCGATGATGTCGTTTTATGCAATTAACCAAACATACTGATTTTGCTTTTAGAACATTGATTTATCTTGCTTCTATGGAACAAGGTTTAACAACAATACAAGCCATTGCCGATCGGTTTGGTATTTCCAAAAGCCATGCGATGAAAATCGTCAACAAACTGGTCCATGCTGGCTGGATTAGAGCCGTGAGAGGTAAAAATGGGGGGATTTCTTTGGGGTGCGACCCTAGAGAGATTTCATTAACCGCCGTCATCAAGCTCATGGAGACAACGCTAGAGCCCGTAAATTGTCACAACCCTCCCTGTCTTATTTTAAATGCTTGCGTTTTAAAAGGCGTCTTGTCAGGTGCCCAGCAGGCCTATTTTGATTACCTTGAACCCTTTACTTTGGCTCAGATGCTAAATGATAAAACGCAAGCACTGCTGGCTATGAAATGAAAAGCTATACCTCAAATTGGGGACAAAAACTTTAATAACTAACGGTCACCCCAAATTTTAGTCACAGCACGTTCATTGCCTAAAAAACCCACTACTAAGGTTATCAAAGCAACAAAGCCAAAAACGACCACAGGGATTAGATAACCTAAGCCGACGCCTTCCGGCACAAATAGCACGACCAATGTTGCTAAGCCTGCGAAGATAAAGCCCATAAAGATCAATATTTTTCGATTAAGTGATTTGTATTCAAAAGGGTCATCGCCTTTTTCAAAAATATTCAATATAGGGGAAAAAAGCGTTCTTAATATTTGCTTCATTTAAACCTCAGTTGATCTTAAAACACACCGCCGATTGGCACTTCTCTATCTCAGCTGACTCTCTTTACTGCCACGGCGACTGCTACTCGTCGCATTCGTCTGCTGTTCTTCTAACGCTGACTGGCAACTAATACAGAGCTGAACACCAGGAATCGCTTTGCGCCGTGCTTCTGGAATGTCAGCATCACACTCTTCACACTGCGTTAAACTTTCGCCAACATTTAACCGACTTCTTGCCAGTTCAACCGCATCTTCAACACTGGCATCTATTTGATCTTGTACTGCGCCATCGCGGGCCCAACCACCAGCCATTCTATGCTCCTACTGCAGATTAACGTTCTCAATTTTCAATATAGAGTCGCATTCGGTAAAAATCAAGTCAGCTAATTCTTTGGCCCTTGGACTCGATGGGATCCTTTTTCGTTCTAGTTTGATTAAAACTAAAGTAGCTCAAGTGCATTGCCCCTGCTGCATAAGCGACTAAACCCACTGTTTCGGCACGATAGGCAAATACAAGGCCCAGCCATGCTAGCAAAGTCATGATGATTAATACGATGTTAGAACGAGAAGCAACAAAAAGAATGCCTAAAGCAAATATTAAGTTAGCCATGAGCAGACCTGCGTTTAAAATTATCAGTGCTTTCCCTTCAGGAGAAAGCCAAAGCTCAGCTATATAGTCACGTGTTGTTAGATCATCTGGCGTAGATACGACAAAAATAATCCCAAAAACACCCATGTGAAGAATCACGTTTAGAAAATAGTATAAAGATCCAACCCAGAGTTTATTCATATTCTCTTTGATAATTTAAAATCAAATTCGTTCCTTGTTTTTAACAAGTTTACGTTGTCATGAGTGGCGTCGCGTCCTGTGCAACACCAACTTGATGGCACCTCTGTTTTGTTAGGCTATTCCCCCTAGCATTTCTTGCGCCTTTTTGTATCCAAGTTCTATCATTTCAGCAGCACAATCAAATTCCAAAATACCACATGCATTTCGGGAAATATGTATGGTGTGATCAGCAGGATAGACCGCTAGTTTCTGTATTGCGATAGTGCTTTGCATTAAATCGAAAGCCTGGTTTCCTATATCGTATGCGCCCCATTGCGTGCCGGCCTGAGTGACTGGCAAACCTTTAAAACTGTCTACGAACTCACCAATCTTCTCCGTAAAGGTAGATTTGTCTTCATCTTCTGGCTCTTTATCTATGGTCACTTTCTCTATGTTATCTGCCTTGCCAACAAGATTAACTGCAATTGTTAAATCTGTTGCATCACTGAGCGTAGGGGCTATCGGAACAGGGTTTAGTACACCACCATCAATTAAGTAGATATCATTATATTTAAATGGCGTAAAAAAAAGTGGTAACGAAATAGAGGCTCTTATCGCATCAAATAGCTTTCCGGAATTTATCCAGACTTCTTTTTCATTAATAAGATCCGTCGCCATAGCGGTATATGCCATAGGTAAATCTTCAATAACGACATCACCAACAAGTTCAGTTAATGTATCGATAATTTTATCGCCTTTGACAAGGCCACTCCTCTTCCACGAAAGATCAAGCAATTTAGCGATATCAACTTTTGTTACTGTTCGTATCCAACTTTCAAACTCATCCAACTTACCGGCTGCGTATATACCGCCAATAAGTGCACCGATTGAGCAACCGGAAATTGATTTTATTTTGAAGTCGTTTTCTTCAAGCCAATGAATGACCCCAATGTGGGCTAAACCCCTTGCACCACCGCTTCCCAAAACAAGGGATATCGTCTTTTCATTCTTTGCTGTCATAATTTTGCTGTCATAATTTTGCTGTGTGCCTATCGATTGACAGCGAAAGTACGCCTTGTCTGAACTATTTTAGAGCTATTCCCACATAATCGGACTGAAAAATAGAGCCTATCCCCTGACGTCTAAGTGCTCAAAACAACCCACTGATCACCCCGTCATCCGCAATATCAATCCGTTCACTGGCAGGTTTTTTTGGTAAGCCCGGCATGGTCATAATGTCACCACACAATGCCACCAAGAACTCAGCACCTCGGGAGAGGCGAACATCACGAATCGTTATCGTGTGATTCGACACAGCGCCGCGTTCCAGTGGATCGCTGCCAAAGGAATACGGTGTTTTTGCCATGCAGACCGGAATATGGCCATGGGTTTCGCTAAAGGCTGCTATTTTATCGCGGACTTTTTTATCGGCAACCACTTCACTGGCATGATAAATTTTGGTCGCGACGGCGGTGATTTTGTCCCACAAAGGTTGATCATCATCGTAAAGGTATTTAAAGCTATCGCTTTCTTCATCCAACATAGCAACAACTTGTTGTGCCAATTCTTCGGCACCTGCACCACCATCAGCCCAATGCTTAGCAATAACCGCTTTAGCGCCTGAGGCTTCGACTGTGTTTTTAATTAACATCACTTCAGCGTCAGTATCTTGATCGAAATGATTAATCGCCACCACACAGCGTAAGCCAAAATGATCTTGTAAGTTATTAAGGTGGCGTTCTAAATTGGCCATGCCTTTTTCTAAAGCTGGGATATTTTCTACCGCCAAGTCTTTGGCATCGACCCCACCGTGATATTTCAAGGCTTTGACTGTCGCGACAATAATGGCCATATCGGGTTTTAAGCCTGATTTCCGGCATTTAATATCAATAAACTTCTCTGCACCTAGGTCTGCACCAAAACCGGCTTCAGACACGACATAGTCGCTTAGCTTAAGCGCCATTTTGGTGGCAATCACCGAATTACAACCGTGGGCGATATTGGCAAACGGGCCACCATGCACAAAGGCTGGATTGTTTTCTAATGTTTGGACTAGGTTGGGTTGTAAGGCATCTTTTAATAAGGTCGCCATGGCGCCATGGGCTTTTAAGTCTTTTGCAAAGCGTGCTGTGCCATCACGTGAATAACCGATCAGGATATTACTCAGTTTTGTTTTCAATTCACTGAGGGAATTGGATAAACAGAAAATAGCCATCACTTCTGATGCAACGACAATATCAAAGCCATCTTGACGGGGAAAACCATTCGGTGTGCCGCCAAGACCTACTGTAATGTCGCGTAAAGCACGGTCATTCATATCGATGACGCGACCCCAAGTGAGTCGTCTGACATCCAGGTCCAAGGCATTACCATGATGAATATGGTTATCGATCATCGCTGATAGTAAATTATGTGCCGCGCTTATCGCATGTAAGTCACCGGTGAAATGGAGATTAATATCTTCCATTGGCACCACTTGTGCGTAACCACCCCCGGCGGCACCACCTTTCATACCAAAACAAGGGCCCATCGCTGGCTCACGGATGCAGACCATCGATTTTTTGCCAATGCGGTTTAAGGCATCGCTCAAACCAATCGTTGTTGTGGTTTTTCCTTCGCCGGCGGGCGTAGGGCTAATGGCGGTGACTAAAATCAGCTTGCCATCGTCTCGCTCTTTCAAATCATCCATTACCGATAAAGATACTTTGGCTTTATAGCGGCCATAAGCTTCCAATTTATCATCGGTTAAACCCAATTGGCTTTGCGCCAAGTCAACTATTTGGGTCATCTCTGCTTGTTGGGCAATTTCAATATCTGACATAAATGATTTCTGGTCTAGTGATTTATAAGTCAATTATACGTTACGGTTTTGGAATGGACAGTTTATTCTTCACCCCAACGCGGCTGGATTTCATGTTCGATACCGGCTTGATCTAAGATCTTAGCCACCACAAAATCGATGACTTCTGACAATTGGGTCGGCTTGAAATAAAAGCCAGGATTGGGCGGTAAAACACAAACGCCTAACCTAGCTAGTTTTAACATATTCTCTAAATGGATCACTGAAAAAGGCGCTTCTCTTGGCACAATGATCAATTTACGGTTTTCTTTGATCATGACATCGGCTGCACGGTTAATCAGATTATCACTGCTACCGCAGGCAATAGAAGACAAGGTGCCCATGGTACAAGGGCAGACAATCATCACGCCAACCTGGTGTGATCCACTAGCTAAGGGCGAGCTCCACTGTTGTTCGCCATAAACACGAATTAAGTCAGGATTACACTGATACTCTGCTACTAGAAATTTGTGTACATCGCTGGCTCTCGCAGGCAATGTCCAGCCTAATTCATCTGAGAATAAAATTCTGGCTGCTGCAGAAACCATGAGGTGAACAGTAATACCTTGGTTTAATAGAATGTCTAATAAGCGCTGGCTATACAAGGCGCCTGATGCGCCTGTCAGTGCTAATGCAATTTGTTTATCATCTGTTTTCATCGTTGTGCCAATGCCGTTAGAATTCGTTGATGAATACCGCCAAAGCCGCCATTACTCATAACGAGTATCTCGTCTCCTGATCGCGCCTGTTGGCTCACCAAGTCAACAATATCATCAATAGTACCCTGAACAGATGCTTTGTCGCCGAGTTGCTCAGCAATCGATGACAGCGACCAGTCTAGTTCCGTTTGTTCAAATAGGATGACTTGATCTGCTTCTGCTAATGATGCCGCTAGGCTGTCTTTGTGAATACCCATTTTCATCGTATTCGATCTGGGCTCGAGGATTGCAATTAACCGTCGCTCACCAATATTGGCCCTTAAACCACGCACGGTGGTGGAAATTGCCGTTGGGTGATGAGCAAAATCATCATAAAGCCGAATATTATTAACTTCACCCACTAGTTCCATACGACGTTTAATGCCTTTGAATTCTGTCAACGCATTACAGGCATGCTCGAAGGTCACCCCAACATGGCGCGCTGCTGCGATTGCTGTCAAGGCGTTGCTTACATTATGTTCACCTAACATTGACCAGCCAACATCAGCTTGATGCTGTCCCTGATAACTGACACTGAACTCGCTGCCATCGGGCTTGTTGAGGATAGCTTGTACCTCACCTTGTCCTATGCCTATTGTTTGTCTTGCTGTCCAGCATCCCAATGCGATGGTTTGTTCGATAGCAGGTTCTTCTGATGGAGAGATGATCAGGCCTTCGGATGGCACGGTGCGAATAACATGGTGGAATTGCTTTTGAATCGCGGCCAAATCATCAAAGATATCGGCATGATCGAATTCCAGATTATTCACGACCAATGTTCGTGGATGATAGTGGACAAACTTTGACCTCTTATCGAAGAATGCCGTGTCATACTCATCGGCTTCAATAACAAAAAAAGGCGTTTTGCCTAAACGTGCCGTTTCGCCAAAGTTGGCTGGTACACCGCCAATCAAAAAGCCAGGTGACATGCCTGCATCTTCTAGTATCCAAGCCAAAACACTGCTGGTCGTCGTTTTACCATGGGTACCTGATACCGCTAATACCCAACGATCTTTAAGTACATATTCCGCCAGCCATTGTGGACCAGAAATATAGGGTAAACCTTGGTTGAGGACATACTCCACTGCAGCGTTACCCCGTGACATGGCGTTACCCATCACAACTAAGTCAGGCGCAGGCTGTAAGTGCTCGGCTAAATACCCCTCTTGCAAGGAAATTCCGGCAGCTTCAAGCTGGTCACTCATGGGTGGATACACGTTGGCATCAGAACCCGATACCGTCATACCCAGTTCACGTGCTAATAAGGCAACACCACCCATAAACGTGCCACAAATACCTAATATATGGATGTGCATTTTAACTTTTCAGTCTCGTTTTATTTACCGTCATGGACTTGATAATAAAGTAAAGTTGCTGACTTCACACCCCTGCCTGGCTTGCGCCAAAGAAATCAGGCACAAAGGCAGACCTTTGTCACGTCGTTTAAATTTAAATAGCGCTATGATCTTGCATAAAATTAGCGCTCAAGAAACTCTCGCTTGTGCCGTTAATGGATATAACAAGAGGTTAGATATGACACCATCAAATAGAAAATCACAAGAACTCGATGCCCGAAATATTATGGAAGGCTTGGAAGAATTCGCCACTTTCGCAAGCTTTAATAGCAACCATAGCGGTATGCGAATCTTAAGTGTCGAAACTGCCCAGCCGACTGAATTACCTGTACGTCGTAATCCTCGTTTAAAAACTGTCGCCACTTTCCGACCAGAACATAAATCAATGGCTGTATAAACTCAGTTTATTAAGACAAAAAAAAGCCCGATTTAATCGGGCTTTTTTTTGTCTTAATTTTTTGGCTTAAACGACACTACCATCTTCATTGGCATCATCATCTTCTTTCTCGGCTGGCATCAGATCTGCCTTACTCACGCCCATAAAGAGAATGGTATTACTCGCAATGTATATTGAAGAATAGGTTCCGATAATAATGCCCAGTAATAGTGCTATGGAAAAAGCATGAATGACTTCACCGCCAAACACAAACAGTGATGTTACAACCAATAAGGTCGTAACAGACGTCATAATTGTCCGGCTTAAAGTGTCATTTAAAGCACGGTTGACGATCTCTTCTGATGTGCCTTTACGCACTTTCAAGAATGTCTCTCGAATCCGGTCAAATACCACAATGGTATCGTTGAGCGAGTAACCAATAATCGCCAATATTGCAGCTAAGACTGTTAAGTCAAAGTCTAGTTGTGTTACAGAAAAAAAGCCCAATGTTAAAATAACATCATGTACTAATGCCACCACTGAGCCTATCGCAAAACGGTACTCGAACCGGAAAGAAACGTAGATCAAAATACCAAATAGGGCATATAGCATCGCAAGACCACCCTGCTCGGTTAACTCTTCACCGACCTGTGGTCCAACAAACTCGACGCGACGGACATCAATTTCTGACTCATGATCTGCTTGCAATGCTGCGACAATTCGATTGCTTAATTCAGCCATGTTTTCTGATGAATGAACAGGTAAGCGAATCAGTACATCGTGAATTGAACCAAAATTTTGCACAATGGCATCACCATAGCCATTTTGCTCTAGTTTTGTTCTGATATCCTCTAATTTAACTTGTTCCTGATAAGATAATTCAACCATTGTACCGCCGGTAAAATCAATACCGAAGTTAAGCCCTTTGGTGATTAAAGAGCCAATCGAAGCCAATATTAATAACAGTGAAAAAACGGCTGCCATCTTCCGTTTTGACATAAAATTAAAATTGGTTCTTTCCTTTAACAATTGCATGGTGACACCTTAAATAGACAGTTTAGGTCGGTTTTTGCCGCCATAAATTAGATTAACTGCAGCTCGCGTACCCATGATTGCTGTAAACATAGACGTTAAAATACCTAACGATAAGGTGACCGCGAAGCCTTTGATCGAGCCCGTACCAAAACCAAACAATACGATGGCTGCAATTAACGTTGTGATATTCGCATCGGCAATAGTTGAAAATGCTTTGCTATAACCGGCATCAATACTCGCTTGGGGACTATTCCCTACGCGTAACTCTTCTCTAATTCGTTCAAAGATAAGTACATTGGCATCTACCGCCATACCCACTGTTAGGACGATACCCGCAATCCCCGGCAAGGTAAGTGTTGCTTGCAATAAGGATAACAAAGCCACAATCAGTATGAGATTTGCCGCTAAGGCAATGTTAGCAACCGCACCAAAAACACGATACCAAATAATCATAAAGACCAGCACAAAAGCAAAACCAATCATGACCGATTGAAAACCTTTATCGATATTATCCTGACCCAAGCTTGGACCCACCGTCCGTTCTTCAACGATTTCAATCGGTGCCGCTAAAGCACCTGCACGAAGTAGCAAAGCTAACTCGCTGGCCTCTGCCCCAGAATCTAAACCGGTGATTTGAAATTTCTTCGCTAATTGATCACGAATGGTCGCGACACTGATGATTTGAGGGAGCTGGCGACGAACTTTGACCATTTCGCCATCAATCTTCCGAGTTTCAGTTTTTGATTCAATAAACACAACGGCCATTGGGTTGCCGACATTATCACCGGTAACCTTACTGAAAATACGAGACCCTTTCCCATCTAATGTCACAGAAACAGCTGGTGTGCCTGAATCCGCATCGAGCGTCGATCTCGAGTTGATAATATGTTCGCCCGTTAACATCACTTGTTTTTTCAGCAAGTAAGGACGGCCATCCCGATGATAATATAATTTTGAATTGGGTGGTACGCGTCCATTAACTGCATCTTGCGCTTCATTTTCAAAATCAACTAAGCGGAATTCTAAGGTCGCTGTGGCTCCCAATATTTTCTTGGCTTGTGCGGTATCTTGCACTCCCGGTAGTTGCACAACAATCCGGCTATCGCCTTGTTGCTGTACTGTCGGTTCAGCAACGCCTAACTCATTAATCCGATTACGTAAGGTAATGATATTTTGTTGTAATGCCGTGTTCTTCGTTTCACGAATTAACACTTCCGTTAAATTAACGGTCAAAGAGGGTGTTGTACCAACTTCGAGTGCTATCACTTCGAGGTCGTTATAATCGTCTTTGATTTTTTCTAAGGCATTGTCGCGGTGTTCTGTACTACGGAAACTAATAACAATTTTGTCAGCTTCAACTTGAATTCTTTTGTATCTTATTTTTTCGTCGCGTAATAGCGCTCTAAACTCACTAGAAAAGCTTTCTAATGCCAATTTAACCGCTGCATCCATATCCACTTCCATCAAGAAGTGCACACCACCACGAAGATCTAGCCCCAAATTCATTGCTTCTGCGCCCATCGATGAAAGCCATGGAGGCGTTGTCGATGCCAGATTCAAGGCGATCGTATAATCCCCTTTAATCTCATTACTCAATATTTCTTTGGCTTTTAACTGCGTTTCGGTATCCGTCAAACGAACAAGTAAACGATTATCTTGTAATTCTGCACGAGTGTAGTTAATCGATTCTGCTTTTAAAGCTGTTTCAACCTTGGTCATCAGTTCAAGATCGATGCTGCCGTAACGACCTGCTGAGACTTGTACAGCTGGATCTTTATCGAACAAATTAGGCATGGCAAAAAGTGCACCGATTAAGATGACTACCAGCACTAATGCGTTTTTCCACGCGGGATAGTGATTCATTTTGGGTTTCCTAAACGCTGTTAAACGTTATTTCTGACTGACGTTCCTTCGTTATAGCTTTTTCAATGTGCCTTTTGGTAACACTGAGCTGATAGCTTCTCGACGTATTTTGACTTCAAGATTGTCAGCAAGTTGCACTAAAATGGCATGTTCGCCAATCTCTATGATTTTACCCATGAGTCCACCATCAGTAACAACTTCGTCACCTTTTGCTAGCCCTGATTGCATTTGACGGTGTTCTTTAGCCCGCTTAGATTGTGGGCGAACTAACATAAAATAAAACAACACCAACAAAGCCACTGGGAACAAGAAATCTAACATTCCTGGTCCACCAGATGTTAAACCGCCTTCTGCAAATGCTGGCGAAATGAAAAAATCCATCATACTTCCTCAACTAGGCACGTAATATAAAAAGAATGCGATTATGACACAGCACCGCTGGCCTTGATAGTTCGTTGGCTTAGTTTACTTTAGGCTCAGTTCGCAGCGCATAAAAATCTTGGGTAAATTGTTGTAATGTTCCCGCAGCAATCGCTTCTCGTAAACCGGCCATTAACGT
Organism: Piscirickettsiaceae bacterium; assembly: GCA_018646825.1. Lineage (GTDB taxonomy): Bacteria > Pseudomonadota > Gammaproteobacteria > Nitrosococcales > Methylophagaceae. The sequence goes on along the minus strand of JABGUA010000026.1, from coordinate 2,190 downwards.
CTGATAATAATGTAAATTATGGATGGTATTGAGCCGTGGCCCTAACATTTCACCGGTTCGATCTAAATGATGTAAATAAGCCAAACTATAATTTTTACAGGTATAACAATCACACCTAGGGTCCAATGGACCAGTGTCCTCTTTATAGCGACTATTGCGGATTTTTACGACACCATGATGTACAAACAAATGCCCGTTGCGCGCATTGCGGGTAGGCATAACACAGTCAAACATATCAATCCCACGCGTCACGGCTTCAACCAAGTCTTCTGGCCTACCTACCCCCATCAAATAGCGTGGTTTATCAACCGGTAATCGCGTGGATAAGTGCTCTAAAATTCGAACCATATCCTCTTTTGGCTCACCTACCGATAAACCACCAATCGCATAACCATCAAACCCTATTTCTGTTAGCCCTTGTAGTGATTCATCACGCAGTGTTTCATGCATACCACCTTGAACAATACCAAATAATGCCGACGGATTATCGCCATGTGCTTCTTTGCTACGTTTTGCCCAGCGTAAAGATAACTCCATTGATCTTTCAGCTGTTTTGATATCAGCCGGGTAGGGTGTGCATTCATCAAAGATCATCACAATATCACTGCCGAGATCACGCTGTACCTGCATTGACTCTTCGGGTCCTAGAAAAACTTTGCTGCCATTAATTGGGGATTTGAAATGGACACCCTGCTCAGTGATCTTACGCAACTCGCCTAGGCTGAATACTTGAAAACCGCCGGAGTCGGTCAGAATCGGCCCGTCCCAATGCATGAAATCATGTAAGTCACCATGTTTCTTTATAATGTTAGTACCTGGGCGCAGCATAAGATGGAAGGTGTTACCCAAGATAATTTCAGCCCCAGTAGCTGCCACTTCTTCAGGGGTCAGCGCCTTGACTGAACCATATGTACCAACAGGCATAAAAGCAGGGGTTTCAATTGTGCCACGGGGAAAATGTAATCGGCCGCGTCGCGCGTGGCCGTCTTGGGTTAGCAGATCAAAGTCCATCAATGTGTTCCTGGAAAATTCTGGCACAGAATACCATTTCTTACTGTCATTTAAAGAAATATTCCGATCTTATGGTTGCAGTTCAGGTAGGATCTTATGGGTGTTTTAGGAAGGAATTAATCATGTCAGATTCGAAAATCATTGTCGCTCTTGATTATCCGACAATGGATGCGGCAATTTCGCTTGCCGAGCAGCTCGACCCGCAACGTTGTAAGCTAAAGATTGGTAAAGAGTTATTTACGCGCTCAGGTCCCGTCGTCGTTGAACAGTTATCGAACGTTGGTTTTGATATTTTCTTAGATCTGAAATACCACGATATACCGACTACTGTTGCCAAAGCTTGTCGTGCAGCTGCCGATTTGGGCGTTTGGATGATGAATGTGCATACGCTCGGCGGCCCAGCGATGATGACCGCAGCTCGAGAAGCTTTAGCAGGATATGACCAACGGCCTTTGTTGATTGGTGTGACTTTATTAACAAGTATGGATGAATCAACCTTTCGGCAGATTGGCTTAACAGGCACGATTCAAGACACGGTCTTACGTTTAGCTAAATTAGCCGAACAAAGTCATTTAGATGGTGTTGTTTGCTCAGCACAAGAAGCCGCATTACTTCGCGCACAACATGAGGAAAAGTTTCAATTGGTAACACCGGGGATTCGCCCAGCCAATAGTGATGTCGGCGATCAGCACCGGACAATGACGCCAATCGAGGCCATTACAGCGGGTAGTAGTTATTTAGTCATTGGCCGACCAATTACCAGTGCAAAAGATCCTATGCTGGCGCTTGAGGCCATTGAAACCAGCTTAAAATAAACGCGCTTTCCACTCGTTATACCTTAAACTTACCCGCAGCTTCTTGAAGCTGTTCTGACAATGAAGACATTGTACTCACGGCTTCTGATGATTGGTGGGCACCTTCCGCTGTATGCTCAGCGATTTGACTAATTTTCACAATACCGCGATTGATGTCTTCTGCAACAGTCGATTGCTCATTAGCTGCACTCGAAATAGCTGCGCTCATCTCGTCCATCTTACTGATCATCGAGGCAATAGAGTCTAGTGCCGATGCTGCTGTTTCTGCAGCAAAGTCAGCGTCCAAAATACGACTACGTGCAGCACTTATGTTTTCACTTGTTGTTGATAAGCTGTTAACCGTAGACTCAAGTCTATTTTGAAT
>JABGUA010000107.1 GCA_018646825.1 Piscirickettsiaceae bacterium | reverse complement strand
TGGTCGAGGTAGCAAGAAATGCAGATGAAATCGAAATATTTAAAGAAAATATGACGAACGCAGGGTTTTCTGAGGTTATAATCGAACCAATGAATAAAGATGGGAAACCTGTAGCATGGAAAATTACTGCAAACTGATTTTATTAATCAGCCTCGGTTTGAGTCCTTTAGCAGTTGGCGCAGGCCTTGATCTGTGCCTCAAAATTAGTAATGATCGCGATAGACTTAAATGCTACGACAAACTCCATGGTTTTGACCAATCTAGCGAAGCTAATATTGGCCGACTAGAAAATAGGACTCTAGAACGTCCATCACCAATCAAATTAGGTTCGTCAAAAGCACAAGGGAACAAGGACGCAGACGGCGCAACAATCAGTGCCGCTCAAAAAGCATATGACACTATCATTGCGAATTCTCAAACTCTAAAAATATCAAACATTAGTAAATCACGGTCGGGAAAAGTCTATTATTACACTCAATCAGGTCGAGTTTTCCGCAAAAATACAGATCGGACAGTCACCTTTAAAAGAAATGATAGTGTAACCCTTGAGCTGGGTTTCTTAGGTTCAATGTTTATGACTAATCAAGACGATATCCGAATTAAAGTCAAAGAAATGAAAGTACGTAAGTGAGGCTGACCAAGTTGGTCACACATATGGTTGAAAAAAGCGTTTAACAAAATAACCGGTACGTTATACTAAATTCCAGATTATCAGTGGAAAGTTTAACCTTAAAAAAAATTCATCACAAAGGAACTTCAGTATGAGTAAAAAACAAGACATAGCCAGGGTCGGCAAATATCTTTGGCTTATTATATCTCTCATTATTGTATCCCTAAGCAGCTCAGTTGCATTTACTAAAGTACCAGATTCTTTAGACACACTTCTCAAACGCGCTGAATATCGCAATGTGAATATATCGCCATCTGGACAGTATATAAGTCTTATTAATCGAGTTGATGATCGAAATACGTTAATTGTATTGGATCGGGAAACGATGAAACCAATCTCTAAAAAGAGTGTGCGTTACGAAGAAAAAACCAATATGGATGTTATAGGTTCTCAATGGCTCACTGATGACATACTCTACTACACAGTTGAATTTGACGATGGTAAATATAGACCTTACCAAACAAATGACGTGTTCTTACTCCACATGAACAAAAATATTAATGAGAGGGTTTGGCATTGGATGGGTCGGTCAGAGAAGCTCATGCGCTCGGGAGGAAAGAAGATACAAGGCAGCATCAGTATTGTTAGTTTACTACCCAAAGACGATGATAAAATTTTATTGAGCGTCTACCCTTGGAATCGCAAGGACGGTGGTGCCCGTCCCACTATTTATAAAATGAGCTTGAGCACTGGAGATTTTAGCAAAGTTTTCCCGGGCGCTGGACGCCAAGCCTCTGCATTATCGAACAGTGATGGCACTTCATTTTTTGCACAGGTTCCTATTACAACTGTGTTAAATGACGCATATTATAGAAATGTTGGCGATGATTCCTGGACAAAAGTTGCTACACCGTTTAGTAGTTTTTATCCTCAAAAATTATCTAATGACGGTAAGTATATCTACGCACTTACCCAATTGGATGAGGATATAAATGCATCTCAAGTGCTCATCAAAATGGCGGTGGAGACAGGTGATTATGACGTCATTCATGACTTTGGCTTCGTGTCAGAGTTATCTATTTCTTTCTCAGCTGAAGGAGGCGAACTTGAATATGCGACTTGGGTTGATGATAAACCAGAAATTAAGATTTTTAACGAATCTAAAGAGTCTTCTATTTTAGCTGGCTTCATGAAAAGTTTTGAAGGCTTTAATGTTTCAGTAACCTCAATTGATGACAATAACGAGAACATTATGCTTTACGTAGGTTCACCCGGCATCTTGGGGGAGTACTACATCTGGGAGCAAACAACCAAACAAGCTCGCTATATCGCAAGCGTTCATGAAGCTGTGGATCAATTAGAATTGGGTTCATTTAAATCGGTTAAATACATGGCAAGTGATGGCGTGAAACTTCAAGGTTGGTTGCTAATGCCTCGCAGTGGAAAGCCAAAGGGACTCATTAACTATATTCATGGGGGTCCTCACGGACCAACAATACCATATGATTATAATAGTAGAATGCAGATTATGGCGGAGATGGGCTATGCTGTTTTTGCTCCTAATTTTAGAGGTTCCGGTGGTATGGGATCGGGTTCTTTTGGGGATAACTTTACGCGTGCTGGATTTACAAAGTGGGGAACCCGCATGTTAGATGATATGCGTGAAGGAGCTGAATTTGTGCAAGCTAACTACGAAGTCGGTGAAAGAGTCTATACCATGGGCGGTAGCTACGGCGGTTATTCTAGCGCGCAGAACATGGTGCGCCACAATGACTACTACGACTGCAGTGTCATCATTGCTGGATTCTTTGAGTTTGATCAGTTAAAAAACAAGTGGGATGGAAGAGGTATGGCAGGTACTTCGGATTATGTTAGTACGGTTATGGGTACTGACCCTATTGAACTCACTGCCCAGTCGCCCATCCACAACCTTGATAAAATCAAATCACCCATCATGATAATTCATGGAAAGGTTGATCGTCGCACACCTTTCGATGGTGCAAAGCGATTTGTTGCAGCGCTGAAAAAGACTGATGTTGATTTTGAGTACCACTGGTATGATCATGAGGGTCATGGTCTGTATTTCAATAAAAACAGTAGCGATCAATTCAAGAAAGTGAATCGCTTCTTGAACTCCTGTGATGCTAGACCTCCGCTTAATCCAAAGGTCGCCTCGCGATAATGTAACCTTTTAAAAAGGCCCTCTTATGAGGGCTTTTTTTATTTTCCTATGAAATGAATTATGTCATTTCTGTTCGTTAACCCACAAAGTAACTGACTCTTCTAAGATCTCTAAAGGCATAGCCCCATTCAGCAGAACCATCTCGTGAAATTCCTTAATATCAAAATCGTCGCCCAATTCTTTTTCAGCCATGGCTCGCAGCCTCAAAATATAAAGTTGACCAACCTTGTAGGCTGTTGCTTGCCCTGGCCACACCACATAGCGTTCAATTTCACGCGTAACTTCATCCTCTGTCATACCTGTCTTTGACAACATATAGTCAATGGCCTCTTCACGGCTCCAGCGTTTTGCATGCATCCCAGTATCCACCACTAACCGCACAGCGCGAAACATCTCTGCTTGTAAGCGGCCTAGATCTCCCAAAGGATCATCTTTATACATTCCCATATCACTCGATGCTATGCGCTCAGAATAAAGGGCCCAACCTTCTGTATAGGCACTAAACGGACTGACTTTTCTTAAAAATGGTACATTTTTGATCAGTTGCGCCGCT
>JABGUA010000027.1 GCA_018646825.1 Piscirickettsiaceae bacterium | reverse complement strand
TATTTATTTAGTATTACAGCAAATAAGATGGAAACAGCAAGCTGTTTTGGTCAGGGGCCTGCGCAAGCATAAAGGCACCGTTCGAAACAGTCGATGTAGCTGCTAGATAAATCCAGTTTGAGTACGTAGTAGGCCCAAGCTTCCCATAGGTGATACTGCACGCCATTAACAATAAGCTCGAAGACATTAGCTTGGTTTTCGTGGTTTGGGTGCTAATAGATACTTTGGTAGTAGGATACGGTTAAAAAAGAGGGGTTTTAAACATCAAATCTATTTTGGTATAGTCCCCTAATGAAACCAATCAACACACTCCTAACCATACTTTTCATATCACTTCTGTCGTCTCCTAGTTGGAGTGAGTCTGAAGTTCATTTAGTAGAACTTAAATTACTGAATAATTTAGATGATAAAAGAGGGTTTTGTATTGACATTAAAGGACATAAACTTAAAGCTAAAATAAGTAGGGGAATTCAGGCACATTCATGCTACTCGTATCAGGGAAAAATTGCTGTCGATCAAGGTTTAGATGCTAATAGGTTGAAGCAAAAACAATTATTCTTTCCTTATTTTGATGTTTGTGTGCATCCAACTTCTTCTAATAATCCTTTGAATTTAAATCTTATAACATGTAGGAATACACAAGAATTTGTATTTATTGAAGACAACACGATACGTTTAAAAAATAATAAGAACTTATGTCTTACAGTTGCAAAAGGAAATTCAAGACATGGTGGAGGTGGGTCACCTTTACATTTAATAAGAAATTTATCTATGCAAACATGCGATGAACAAAAGTCTATTTATAAAACTTGGGGTATAAGGGGTTTTAAAAAAGGTAAGCTTTTTACAGAAAAAATATTAAAATTTTCGTCAAATTAAAACCCAAACCTAATCTATATTCCCTCAATGCTTCTCAAAATGATGGAATCTTACAATAAGATAGTGGTTTAAAATAAATAAGATTATATCATTAGACTAATGAAACCAATCAACTCTTTACTAGCCATGCTCTTCGTATCACTTCTGCCGTCTCCAAGTTGGAGTGAGACTCCTAGTGATTTAGTGTTTCGTGATGGTCTTTATTTCAAGGAGTTCACTGATGTTCCATTCACTGGGAAGTTAACTGGGAATCCTCAAGGATCATTCAAGAACGGTCAGAGAGAAGGTGCTTGGGTTCATTACTATGAGAACGGTCAGTTAGAGTACAAAGGTAACTATAAAAACGGTCATCAAGAAAATTCTTGGATTAGTTACTATGAGAATGGTCAGTTATATTACAAAGGTAACTTCAAGAACGGTTGGTTAGAAGGTGCTTGGGTTTGGTACTACGATGATGGTCAGTTGAATAATAAAGGTAACTACAAGAAAGGAAAGAGAGATGGTGCTTGGGTTTATTATCGTGAAGACGGAACTGTATCTAAATTAATGACAGGAACCTTCAAAGGCGGTGTGAAGATTAGTGATTGAGTGAACATTAAGCAGATTATAGGTTAACGCAAGGTCGAGTGTAAAAAGCAAAAATACTCTATCTTGTGTCTGTCAAACTAAAACAGTCACAGCACTAACCAATCCCACGCCCGCGCCCATACAAATTTCAGCATATAGCCTTACTTGTGTAGGGCTTTTATTTGGGTATAAATAAGCAAATCGATGACAGGGACTATAGCTATAATGGGGCCTAAGCGTACGTCTGCTAGTAAAAATCTTTTTCACATAAAAGATCTTTCTGCTTCATTAATAAAGCGTACAAAAAAGACGTAAGCTTTGCCCTATAAAATAACTTTGTCAGACAGTTATTAATAATTTATCGTAGCACCATTGAAGGTGATTTTCGTCTAGCTTTTTGGTAGCAAAACAGTATCAATCACGTGTATTACACCATTTTTCTGTGGCACGTCCGCAATAGTAACTGTAGCCACATTACCATTTTCGTCTGTAAATGTGACTTTATTGTAGTAATACTTTACAGTGAGTATACATCCACCTACAGTCCCTAATTCAGCCATCCCTCCATTATCGGCTGCCATCTTGATCACATCTGCAGCCATCGCTTTTGCTGCAACCACGTGGCAAGTTAATATGGTCTTTAGCATCTCAATATTTTCTGCCTTTAACAACGTATCAACAGTACCAGCAGGCAACTTAGCAAAGGCTGCGTTAGTAGGTGCTAAAACAGTAAATGGCCCAGCACTCTGAAGAGTTTCTACCAAACCCGCAGCAGTAACTGCTGCAACCAAAACAGCAAGTTCGTCTGAGGCTGAAGCGTTCTCAACAATAGTTTTAGATGCGACCATTTCAGCACTACCGACCATAACTCCATGTGCACCGGCAATAGCTTGTGCAACTGCCAGAGTCATTAAAGATGCGGCCACAGTTTGAGCAATATATTTCTTTAAATTCATTTGTTTTCTCTTTATAAAATTGTAGTAACAGATTCGATTGGCGATTAAATCTATTATAGTTAGTGAAATAATTAAACAGTAATTCATATCTGTTGTGGCGCCATGCGTTATTGCAGAGCGTCTTTCCGCGACCAATAAGAAGAATAAGTATTCAGGTGTCAGGGTGGGTGTAAAGACTGAAAAGGAATGGGAGGATAGTGCTGATTTCGCGTAAAGAATTATCTATATGGGCGTTTCAACACTTGATCGGGGGTTATGGCAGGCTAACAAAAACGACATCGCTTGAAGTTAACGCACCCTTAATGCATAAGGAAATACAGCTGGTAGCTTATAACGCTACAGTTTAAGATTAGCTTATAAGATTTTATGGCAATAGCAGATGGAGGTGCGGCTGATAAATCATGACTTCAGAACAACGGATTATTTACATAACGGGCCGTGGTGGTGATGCTGGAAAAGGTTTAGGAGCATACTTAAAGACCATTGACCCTCATCGTATAGGTCTTTCAGTTAACAGCATCTTTTTGTCATTGCCGTTTGACCAACAAATATCAACCATTCACGATTTGTTACATAGGTTTGATGGCCCTAACACCAGTATTATTGCTAACTCCTATGGTGCTTACTTGTTAACGTCTTCACTCATTGATAAGCCTGCAATAGCTAGCCAGGTGTTACTTTTGTCCCCTTTGCTTGGCTTAACTTTAGAAGAAGAACAGATGTTCTATTCGAGTCCACCTAATCAGCTATCTTGGTCAAAGGCACTAGAACAGGGCAGGATGAATAAACCTAGTTACTTGGAAGTGTGTGCTGGAGAATCAGATGGTGGGGCGTGCAGCCCAACTGTGGTGATGGAGTTTAGTGAGCTAATAAAAGCTGACCAAGTGCAACTAATTCCAGATCAGGGGCATCAATTAACAAGCACTGTAGTCCAGTTAGTTGTTGGGCTATTCTTAGCACAAACTGGTTAAAGTTTTAAATAGACGGATTGCATTTCTGGTACACGCTTGGGTACACGTAAATTGATTTATTCAACAAAAATAAGATTATACAGACATATAAGGCGTAGTTTCGACTCCCCCCATCTCCACCACATAGAAGTACAAAAAGGCAGCGTTTCAAATATTTTGAGCACTGCCTTTTTTAGTTGTGTAATAAAATAACCTTGAATATTGATACATACAGCCTAATCCACGACTATTAATACCCATGTTGCTAAACATAAGTATTATAACGGTTGTTGTGGTTTTTCAGCGGTGAGGATAGTCAATCCCCCTTTATAATCGCCCTGCAACGTAACCTTTACCTGAGTTATTTTACCGTGAGTTGCGCGGTGTATTTACCCATAAAACTGGTGTAGCTAGGTTCAGTATGCATTAGCTCTGGCTGCATGATCTTATGCAGTTCAGGCAGCTTATGAAACGGTACCGATGGATAAGTGTGATGTTCGGTGTGGTATGACATATTCCACGCGATAAACCGCACCATCTGATTGGTGAAAGTTGTGCGTGTGTTGTCGAACATATTTGCCACCATTGGGCATAACCCATGTTCTGCCAGAAGGTATAAGCGTAAGAATGGCTGTCCCAACAATAGGGGAAGAATCCAAATCCAGAATAATGCTGTAGACCCAAGAAATAGTGCGCCACACAAAATCAATGAATA
>JABGUA010000029.1 GCA_018646825.1 Piscirickettsiaceae bacterium | reverse complement strand
CAGGTGCCAGCGGTAATATAGTTACTGAGGATCTGGTTTTCTTGCTAGAGGCCATGGGGCTAAAAACAGGCATTGATTTTGATAGGCTTATCGCTGCCAGAAATGTTGTTGCTAAAGCGCTACCAGATGTTGAATTATATGGCTTCACACCGGATGCCGGTTTACCTCTTAGTTCTCCTTTAACATAGTGCTACGAAACGATACTTGAAGCTACATATCAATAGGTTATCGCAGGGGCTTTTTCGGTATGTGGCGTCCCAGAGAAACGGCGTCTCTATTATTAAACTTTTGTAGATGAAGGGATGTGTTATTTGTTAAACTTTACCGATAGCAGCTGTTGTACCAAAAGTCATACTATCTTCATAAATTGCATATTTACTTTACAAACTCAGATTTGGCGAGTTGAATGTGTGCAGTTAAAATTGAAATCGCAGCATCTACTTTACCGGCAGTTAAAAGGTTAAATATTTCGTCATGATGGTTATTGGTGAATTTAGCCATCTCCATTGTCAAATTACTTGTAATATTACTTCGAATAGCTGATGCCTTTGTAGATACAGATTTATAAATGTCTTTTAAGTGAGGATTTGTGCAGTAATCGAAGAAAGTCATATGAAACTCATTATCTACTTGTTGATATGCCTTAATATTTCCCCGCTTAAGCAATTGATTCATTTTAGTTAGTATAATTTCCAAGCAATCAAGGAATTCATCCTCATTGTCAAACATAGCTTCTTTGATTGCGAGAGGCTCGATGTATGCACGAAAGTTACAGAGATCAATCACATCTTGAGGACTAGGGTCGTAGATAAAGCTCCCTTTTTGGGGGATTATATTCACAATTCCTTCTTGTTTTAATTTGAAAAGAGTTTCACGGGCGGGAGTTTTCCCAACATTATATTTTTTAGAAAGCATCACTTCTGATACAGGCTGCCCTAGGGATAAGTCGCCAGTCATTATGGAATTGCGTAATAAGTTAGTGACAGTTTCTGTCAATGAGAGGGTTTGATCCCCAACGTGCAAAATACCTGTTGTCATAAATTAACCTAGACTCTATTTTTCTTGAGCATCTTATCATGTACATGGGTGTGTTGTGTTCTCAAAATAGTACCTTTTGATTGCTCTTTTTTATTTATAAGTTGAAATCTTATCAACATTTATAGTCAATCAGGAAATTACAAAAAACAGATGTTACTCGATCCAGCCCAGCTCACGTGAAATAGCTTCACAAGCAGCCATTAGTGATACAGTGTAATCATTATGGTCCTCCTTTAACCTAAACTTCGGGACGCTGACACTGACACTTGCCTCAGGTTGTCGGTTCGCATTTAAGATTGCTGCACCAAAGCATACGATCCCTTTTTCGTTCTCTTCACTTTCAAATGAATATCCTTGTGATTTCACTTGCTTTAGATAACTTTTTAAACTTTCTTTGCTAGTACCACTGTGTTCTGTCATAGGCGACATCGGCAAAGAATCGATTAGGGCATGGGCTTTTGTTGAATCTAATGCAGCGAGAAAAGCTTTACCAACTGCACTACTGTGAAATGGCACTCTAGTCCCGATAGAAGAAGACATCCTTACCAACTCTAGACTTTCAATTTTGTCGATGTACACTAATTCATTGCGGTTGCAAATGGCTAAATGAACAGTTTCGCCCAAAGTGTCACGGAGTTGTTCCAGTGTTCCTCTAGCAGCATCGCGTATATCAGTTTGTGCCAGAGCACGATGCGCCAGTGAAACTAAGCGGCTACCTAATTTATAACGTTTATTCCCGTTTCGTAGAATTAACCCCTCTGCTTCAAGTGCAGACAGAACACGGTAAAGGGTTGGCCTTGTAAGTTCACTACTTTCAAGCAAATCCCCTAAGCTAGGAGGTTGTCCTTGATCAGCAATCAATTGCAGCACTTTTATACTACGAGAAAAGCTTTTCGCCCCTTTTATGACTTCTGATATGCCTTCTGACATTTATTCATCTCCAAAACTGCCCAATAACTCATCAAAAAGCTGTTAGTAGTAGGAAATTATTATAGCAGCTAATTAAAAAATTAAGATTAAGTCTTGTTATTAGTCGGTTAAAAAATTGCCCAAGAGACCACAATATGGTTTAATGTCCATAATATGAAATTAAATGAGATGCTGTCATGAGTGCTGCTGAAAAAGAAGAAAGTCTCCAAATTCCGTATCAATATGCGATGCCAAAAGATGCGTTGCCCGAAATAGTCATTCCCAATGCAATTCCTACAGACGACAGATTGTGGGTGAAGCAATCAGAGAATGTGTACTTTCGGCCTTTGTGTCTCTGCGCTTCTCAGGGGTATTGGGTCACGTTACTCAAAGTGACTAAGTCTGGAGTGTTATCGCGGCATAGGCATCCGAGTTCTGTGCATGGCTTTGTGCTCAAGGGACGCTGGCATTATTTAGAGCACGACTGGGTTGCCACCGAGGGTAGCTACGTCTTTGAACCCCCAGGAGAGACTCATACATTGATCGTTCCCGATGATGTGGAGGAAATGATTACGCTAT
>JABGUA010000030.1 GCA_018646825.1 Piscirickettsiaceae bacterium | reverse complement strand
ATAATGGCGGAGCGGACGGGACTCGAACCCGCGACCTCCGGCGTGACAGGCCAGCATTCTAACCAGCTGAACTACCGCTCCTATTTTTCTGGTGGGTGCTGAGGGGATCGAACCCCCGACCCTCGCCTTGTAAGGGCGATGCTCTCCCAGCTGAGCTAAGCACCCTGCAGAAAAAAAACGCTAGTTTACAGCATCCTTTAGGGCTTTACCAGCTTTAAAAGCGGGTATCTTTGCAGCTGCAATTTTAATTTCTTCGCCTGTGCGTGGGTTACGGCCTGTACGTGCTGCACGGTCACGAACAGAGAATGTACCAAAGCCAACTAAAGTGACTTGATCACCATCACTTAAAGCAGTTGTTACAGCAGATGTCATACCATCAACAGCCAAAGCTGCTTTTGCTTTAGAAATATCGGCAGCACTTGCAATTGCATCAATCAGTTCAGATTTATTCACAACTTAGTTCCTTATCATAGTTAGTAATATTTTTGTCTAGCGGCAACGCTTTAGCCCACAGTATGCGTGGGATGTGTGTATCTAACTACAGCAAAATCGCCGTGTCAAGCCATTTTAAAGCCTTTTCCTTATTCATTTTCAGGCGACATGAAGGCAAGCAATCTTTTTAGATAGATGGATTGAATAGCAAACTTAATGCTCACTCCTCCCCAGCTTCCTTTTGTTCAGCCAACCAAGCACGTGTTATGTCCACATACTGTTCAACAGAAATCGTCTCTGGCCGTTGTTTAAAATCAATATCTAATTCGTCTAACACAGACAGAGACATGATACTTTTCAAGGTGTTAGAGATGGTTTTTCGACGCATTGAAAAGGCCTGTGTAACGACCCTATTCAACGCAGCTATAGGCATCTCCCCTCCCAAGCGATTTGATAATGGTTTTAAATAAATAATTGCAGAATCCACTTTCGGTCTAGGTTCAAATGCCTCAGGTGGCACCGTAAACAATTGAACAGCGTCACATTGATATTGCATCATAATGCTTAAACGGCCGTAAGTTTTAGAGCCTGGTTGCGCACAAATTCGTTCTACCACTTCAAGTTGTAACATAAAACACATATCATCAATGGAGTCAGATTGTGTTAATAAATGAAACAACAAGGGTGTCGTAATGTTGTAGGGTAAGTTGCCAATAACCCTTAATTTCTCATCACCCTGTACCAATTTCGTATAGTCAAATTTAAGTGCATCTGCTTCATGAATATGTAGCTGTGGATGGTGGCCCAGCTTTTGTTGCAATAGCGGCACTAAGTCTCTATCTAACTCAATCACATCTAAACGTTGGCAAGCAGACACTAAATACTGCGTAATCGCAGCCTGACCCGGACCTATCTCAACGAGGTGTTGGTCAGCTGCGGGATCGATAGCACCGACTATATCCGCTATCACCATATCATCATGTAAGAAATTCTGGCCGAAACGCTTTCTTGCTCTATGCCTACCTTGCGCCATTAACGCATTTCCCGACTAGTGATCATCATTCTAGCCATATCTAATGCTGCCTCTAAACTGCCCAAGTTTGCTTCCCCAGTTGCTGCTATATCTAATGCGGTCCCATGATCAACCGACGTCCTAATATAAGGTAAACCCAATGTCACATTCACTGCACGTGAGAAACCAGCATGTTTCAAAACAGGGAGACCTTGGTCATGGTACATAGCTAACACAACATCAATCTCTTTAAGTCGTTCTTTTAAGAAAATGGTGTCAGCGGGCCAAGAGCCCGATACGGCAGCGCCTTTCTCTTGAAAGGCAGCAATCACAGGGTTAATGACTTCTATCTCTTCACGGCCTAAATGGCCATCTTCTCCTGCATGTGGATTCAGGCCGCAGACTGCAATTCTAGGCTGTGTTATACCAAACTGACTTTGCATCGCATTTTCAATGATCTCAATAACCTGGGTCAATGACGCTGATGTAATCGCATCACTTACTTCTCGCAAAGGTAAATGTGTCGTCGCCAAAGCTACACGTAGAGAATCGCAAGCTAACATCATCACGACTTTATCGACGCCCGCTTGCTCTGCTAAAAACTCGGTATGGCCTGTAAAGTGAATATTAGCATCATTAATCACACCTTTATGCACAGGACCCGTGACCATGGCGTCAAACTCACCTGACTCACAACCACGATGTGCCAACAATAAAGTGCGTAAAACATAATCCGCATTACGACTGTCTAACACGCCAGCAACAACAGGCTCAACCAGATGTTCAGTTAGATAGCGTAATACGCCAGCAGGTGTCGTAGTTGCAGGAGCATCAAGATCAACTAACTCGAAATCAACGACCAAACCCAATTGCTCGGCACGTTGCCATAGCAAGACAGGGTCCGCAATGACAATTAGCTCATAATCTTGGTAATGCTCTGCTAGCTGAAGAGCTAAGTCAGGACCAATTCCAGCGGGCTCACCAGCAGTGAATACAATACGTGGAACGGCACTCAAAGATCTCTATACTCTACATAGGCTTCATCACGAAGTTGCCGAGTCCATGCTTCCAATTCTTCAGCCATACGACGACTATGAATTTGCTCACGTGCCTTGCTACGCTTATATTCCTCAGCCATATTCTGCTCACGACGTTCATGGAGCAAAATCAAGTGCCAGCCAAAACGACTCTTAAACACCTCACTCATTTCATTATCTGCCAAAGCATTCAGCTGTTTTTCAAACTCGGGCACCATCATTCCAGGTGTTGACCAACCTAAACTACCACCACGAATTGCAGACACCATATCATCTGAATGCGCACGCGCCAGCTCAGCAAAATCATCACCATTCTCAACACGTGTCCGTAAGGTATTTAAACGTTTTTCAGCATCTTCATCACTGACTATATCATTTGTTTTAATCAATATATGACTTGCACTTGTCTGTTTAACTATATGTTCTTCTTGGCTTTTCTTTTCCTGTAGCTTCACAAGATGAAAGCCACCACCACCCCGAATAACATCACTGACTTCACCCACTTCTAAGTTAGGGACAACCGCTGAAAATAAACCAGGTAGTTCACCTTGAAGCCGCCAACCTAAATCTCCACCTTCAAGCGCATTTTGAGCATCAGAATAACCAGAGGCAATTTCAGAGAAATCGCCCCCACTGGCTAATAATAACTGTATTTTTTTCAATTTAGCTTCGGCAGTCTGGACTTGTTCAGGGCTAGCCGCATCAGGAATGCTCACCAGAATATGATATAAGCGATACGCATCTTGTATCCCACCTTGTACTGCCTGTGTCGCCAAAAAATTATCTATTTCCCTATCGGAAACAATAATTTTATCTCCCACTTGAACTTTATTTAAACGACTCACAATCATATCTTCACGGATAGACTCTCTAAACAGAGCATAGTCGTAGCCATCACGTTCTAAAACTTCACGGAACTCTGTCAGCGTCATATTGTTATTTTTAGCAATATTTTTGATTGAGCTGTTCAAATCATCATCGCCTAAACGAATACCAATACGAGCGGCTGTTTGTATCTGTAATTTCTTAAGTATCAAACGTTCTAGTACTTGAAAAACAAACACATCTTGAGGCGGCAATGCTACTTGCCTTTTTCGTAACTGCAAGCTGATCGTTTGCGCCATCTCAAATAGCTCACTCTGAAGGACAACCTCATCATTCACCACCGCAACAATGCGATCCATAGGTTGAGCCCATACTGATGTCATCATCAATAAGGATAAAAATAAAAATTTAATCATTGAAAAGCCTAATAAAATATAAATATGGTCTCATTTCGTAAAATGTTAACAGTTCCTTGTCATTCACCACTTAACTGTTAAAATGACACCATCATCACACACTAAGTTCTATGCTTTAGTGCTGTCTAATCTGCGTCAAAACCTAAAATGCTACGCTCTAGCAGTGAATCAGATTTTTGACCAAAGTTACCTAATCCCTTTAACTCTATTTGCAATAGAATAGCCAAATTTCTATCTTCATCCGAAATATCATTAATATAATCTCTCACAACCAGCCGAGTTGACCAACAACAGCTCTCATATTCGACACCCGCCAACCCTTCCAAAATCTCGCTATCACGAATAGAGTGATAATACCTACCCACGACACTCCATTGTTTATTAATCGGTAATCGACCAGAAATATCAACTTGTTCAAGACCTTCCAATGTCGATACTTCATCTCGGCGATAACGATGCGATAAATTCAATATTTTGCCATCATCACCACGGTAACGCACTTGAACAGCTGAAAAGTTAGAAGCATCCCAGTTATGTCCCCACTGCATCTCCCCGCGTGCGGTCCAGTTTTTTGCTATCTCAGCAGCCACTTCGGCCACGAAGTCAGAACCAGAACGCGTACTTTCAGCACCATTAGGTAAAGTCACATCTCGATCGCGAAAATACTGAATTTGCCCTAAACTGGCTCTAAATTTCTCACGCCCCGTCTGTGTATCTAGTACACGAGAGGTTACAGCTAATGAGAGCTGATTCGCGTCACCAACGCGATCTGAGCCAGAAAAACGGTCATGAGAGAATAGCTGACCAAAATTAAAGGTACGTAAACTACTATCGAAAACAGGAATGTCACCCTGACTTCGTTCAGGAATATAAAGGTAGAAAGCACGTGGTTCCAATGTTTGAATGTAGTTACCACTAGAAAGCGCTATATCTCGCTCGAAAAACAAACCACTATCAATGCCTGCTATCGGCAAAGTCCGGCTAGGAGAATCATCGGTAATCGCCGCACTATTGTCATCTAGACGGTACTGGGTATGTTTTACAGCAACTCTAGGCGTTAAATAAGCCGATGCCGACTGCAGTGGCAAACTGAGCGAAGGTTCAATATCAAAACGCTGACCATCGACTAAGTCATCATGATCAAAATCAGTATATTCTGTTCGCAAACCATAGGTGAGTCCAAATACCTGTTCAGGAAAAGAGCCTTCTAATAACAATTGAGGTAATCGTTGGTATGGTTTTTCAGCATCCGTAATCGTCTGATAACCTTGTAATCGCCCTGTAAACCGCCAGTTATCCCCACCATATTTCAAATTAAGACGACGGTTTAAATGCGTCGTACTTGCCAAACTCAAATTTGAGCCAAAATCTTCCAAATAAGCATCGTCCGACACATAATTATAGTCAATATCACTCGACCAGCGTGACTTGAAGTTACTCGTGTGTTTTAGAGAGAAATGCTGCCGATCTTCCCCAAAAAATGGGTTAACATCATCGCCATCATTTTTTAAATCATCGCTGGCTAAAAAGCCCGCTTGAATTTCACCATACCCTTGTGCATATAGGTAACGATATTCACCATTCAATTGCATCCCACGTTCTGACATATAACGGGGCGTAATTGTGGCATCCCGGCCTGGTGCGATATTCCAATAATAGGGTGTTTGAAGATCAAAGCCCGTCTCACTACTGGCACCAAAAGAAGGCGCTAAAAAACCCGATTTTCGGTCATCATTTAAAGGAAATGTAATATAGGGGGTATAAAAAACTGGTACATCCTTGATACGAATCACAACATCTCTCGCCGTACCAACAGCTTCCTCATGATCGAGATTAACGGTTGTTGCTTGTAAATCCCAAAAATTATCACCTGTAGCACACGTCGTGTAGCTCGCATTTTTCAAATCAGTTGCAGCAGCACCTTGCTTATACACATGGTTCGCTTGGCCTCGCGCATGATTCTGGCGCAAATAATACTCAGCGCCAACCAAAGCACCCTCATCACTCAACATAGACCATTCGGCTTGTTCAGCATCCAATACGATTTCGCTATCTCGTAAACGCATTTTATTTTGCGCTGTGATGGTGCCAGATGCTCGGTTATAAGTTGCCCTCTCAGCTGTTAACTCACGACCACCCCGCGTCACAATGACATTACCATTGAAAACAGACGTTCCTTCTGTCACAAGCTGAGCGCTATCAGCCTGAACATCAACTAATTCGTTCTCACTCGGTGCAACATAAGGTAAAAAATCAACACCACGTGTCAAATCACAATGCTGCCACTGAATCTGTTCGGCTAGAACAGATGTCATGAAGCAAGACAAAGTCACCGTCGAAAAAGCAATCAGTCTGCGCATGTCACCCCTCAAGGTAAACTCCACACCCACAACAGGCAGGATTAAATAACAAATAATCTATAATTTATCTCATAGAAATGAACTTACATCAAATCTAGCATGACTATATAAGATGGCGAAAAGACATGAAAGGCTAAATATCAATCACTTACAGTTTTTTTTATAAAACGAACATGCTGCGATATAGACCAACACCCGTCAAGGCGCTAATAAAACAAAAGCACTTTTAAAACTATTTGTTGACAGCCTAAATTTGAATCCCTATAGTATGCGCTTGCTTTCGGGGCTATAGCTCAGCTGGGAGAGCGCTTGCATGGCATGCAAGAGGTCGGCGGTTCGATCCCGCCTAGCTCCACCAGTATCAAAGCACCGTTTTAGGTCCCCATCGTCTAGAGGCCTAGGACACCGCCCTTTCACGGCGGTAACGGGGGTTCGAACCCCCCTGGGGACGCCATACAAAAAAGGGTCAGTGATTAAAATCACTGACCCTTTTTTATTTCTGCGTCACAAAAGATAGCGCTAATAAATCCGCTTCATCCAATAATACCCAACACCTGCAAATAACAACGTAGGTAAAGATGCTGCTAACCACGGCAACACACCAAAAACCAAACCCATATGCTGAAAACTCTGATTAAACAAATGGAAACCAATACCGACTAACGTGCCCACTAAAATTCGGGCGCCTATCGGTGTTGACCGTAACGGCCCAAATACGAATGGCACAGCTAAAAACACCATAACCGCTGAGCTTAAAGGCATCATCACTTTCATCCAAAAGGCCATTTTATAGTGACCCACAGACTGATGGTTAGTCTTTAAATAACGAATATATTCAACGAGAGACCAAACAGGTAAAAACTCCGGAGGGACAACAACATTTAGCATCCCAGGGTTCAACTGTGAGCGCCATTGCGCATATTCAACCGATTTAACCGACACACCATCCTTATCTAAGTTACTTTGAATCACACCTGACAATGTCCAGTGCTCGCCTTCATAACGCGCTTCTTCAGCTTTGGTGACAACACGTAACCTGTTTTCAGCATCAAACTCATAAATAGAGACGCCTGCAAAACGACCATCAGGCAAAATACGGTCAATGTGATTAAAGTGGGTCCCATCACGCGTCCAAAAGCCATTATCTGATCGTGTACCAACAGTACCCGTTTGTGCCATTGATTGAAGTTCGCGAGCAGATTGCTCTGCAGGAGGCCGTATTACCTCGCCAACAAATAAGGCCAGCAACATTAAACCAACGGCAACAATCATTACCGCTTTATTAATACTCTGAATCGATATGCCAGCTGCCCGCATCACCACCAACTCACTCTGACTAGCCAAATTCCCGAGCCCCAAAACACTACCCAATAGAGCAGCTATTGGTAAAAGCTCATAAACTCGCTTCGGCATCGATAAAGCAAGGTAAGACATAACCTCAACTAACTGATATTGCCCTTTACCAACTTCTTCTAATTCGGCAATAAAATCCATAAAAGTATAAAGACCTAACAAGACCAGTAAAACCAGCCCTGTGCTCGTCAAAATAGCTTGTGCAATGTAACGCTGAAGTATGGTCATATCGAAACACGTTGCCTTTGCCGTTGTATCCAAGCGTGGCGTAGCTTTTGTTGATTAAACAATAAAACTAAGACCATGATCATGAGTAAATGTACCCACAAACTACCAAACCAAAGTGGTAACACCCCTTTTGCAATCCAGGCACGGGTCACACCAAGTAAATTACTGTAAACAATATAAATAAGTATTGCCGGCAGCAGACCTGCATATCGGCCTTTTCTTGGTCCTGCATAAGCAAAGACCATCGCAAAAAAACATAAGACTACGGCCATAATCGGTGAGGCAACACGCCATTGTATTTCAGCCAAATCTTTATTTTGTCCGCGCTCCCATAATTGACTAGTTGGCAATGATTTATGGCGCTCACGAGTTTGTTTTTCACCGCCTTTTTCAATCAGTAAACTATGGCTTGAAAACTCAGCGATCACATAGTCCTTATCACCCGCTTGCCCCTCATAACGATAGCCATTGTCCAAGATGAGATACTTATTTCCTGTTGTCTGATCGATATCAAACCGGCCTTGTTCAGCACGAAACACCAAAGGCCGTTGCCCTTTATGGATTTCGATAAACACGTTTTCCATTTTCTGCTTATCGTTAGTAAGTCCTTGTGAATAAAAAGTCCAGCTGCCATCACGGCTTTCCTTAAAACTTCCAGCCACTAGACCTGTCGTATCCGCAGCAATTTTAGCTTTTTGCTCTAACTCATATCGCCCTGACAAAATGTCCGGTACAACAACTAAAGACAATAGCCCCACAACTAGCGCAACCACGCCAGAAAATAACCCCACATTCCGCATCACCTGTAGACGTGGAATGCCGCAGGCCGCCATCACTGTCAGTTCATTGTCAGTATTCATCCGGCCTAATGCCAACATGACAGCAAGGAATGCCCCTATCGGCAGTAATAAAGATAATGCACCTAAAGAACTGTAACCTAATAAGGTGAAAATCACTTCGCTCGGGAGATTCCCCACTGCAGCTTGAGCTAAATATCGTGCAAAGCGAGTCGCAATATAAATCAGCCATAGCACGCCAATCACACCCAATAGTGTTATAGCAAACTCTCTTAGCAAGTAGCGATCTATAACTGAAAAAACAGTCGGAATAATTTTGCGATTAACAGGCATTATTTGGTGGTCTTCGTTACAATAGTGTTACCAATTTAAGCAATTCAACAGCTTCCTGTAAGTCACTTACATCTAATTAAAATGTTGATGGTATAAAGCAATTATTGTTTGCAGTCTAAATCATCTACGCCCAGAGGAGAAATAAATGCAGTATTTTGTCACAACTAACACAGCATCATCAGAACAAACAGACTGTGTCGTCGTTGCTATATTTGAACAAGGTAAACTCAGTCCTAGTGCAGCCGAAGTCAATAACAGCAGCAATGGACAAATACAACATTACCTCGACCGTGGTGATATTACAGGCAAAAAAGGCCAAACGCTATTACTCCATGACTTAGATGGCATCACGAGTCCTCGGGTGTTACTCATCGGATGTGGCGATAGCGCCGGCATCAAAGAAAGTGATTACGCCACGATCATCAGCACGCTTATAACAACATTAGACAATTCAGCCGCAGCTAATGCCTCTGCTTACTTAACTGAAATTAATGTTAATGACCGCCCAGCAAAGTGGCTCGTCACTAATGCTATCACTAGTGCAGAAACAGCTCTTTACCAATACACTGCAACAAAAAGTGACACAAAACCCAAAGATAACCCTATCGAATCGCTCTCCTTCTATGCAAACAAGGCTAACATCGACCTAGAGCAGGCCATTGCAAACGGTCAAGCTATTGCCAATGGCATGGGTTTAGCTAAAGAATTAGGCAACCTCCCTGGTAATATCTGCACGCCAACTTATCTTGCAGAACAAGCAATCACCATTGGCCAACAGTTTGACACTGTCACGACTACCATTCTCGACGAAGACGAAATGGCAGAACTAGGAATGGGATCTTTACTCTCTGTCTCACGAGGCAGCAGACAACCAGCCAAACTCATCACCATGAACTACCAAGGTGCAGGTGATGAAAAACCTGTCGTCTTAGTCGGTAAAGGCCTGACTTTCGATGCCGGTGGTATTTCACTCAAACCTGCCGGTGGCATGGATGAGATGAAATATGATATGTGTGGTAGTGCCAGTGTATTCGGCACTATAACTGCCATTGCAGAACTGAACTTACCCATCAATGTCGTCGCTGTCGTACCTAGCTCAGAAAACATGCCTGATGGTGATGCCAACAAACCCGGTGACATTGTCACTAGCATGGCCGGAAAAACGATTGAAATCCTGAATACAGATGCCGAAGGTCGCTTAATTTTATGTGATGCACTCACCTACAGCGAACGGTTCGATCCTGCCATCGTGATTGACATTGCCACTTTGACTGGCGCCATCATCGTCGCATTGGGAAGCAAAACTACTGGCTTAATGTCAAATGACCAAGCTCTCGCTGATGACTTACTGCAAGCAGGTCGTGATAGTGAAGATAAAGCATGGCAATTACCGTTATGGGATGAATACCAAGAGCAACTTGATAGCAACTTTGCTGACATTGCCAATATTGGTGGGAAAGAAGCCGGTAGTATAACCGCTGCGAGTTTTCTCTCTCGTTTCACGGAACAATATACTTGGGCTCACCTTGATATTGCCGGAACGGCATGGAAAAGTGGTGGGAAAGCAAAAGGAGCGACTGGCCGTCCAGTACCCCTGTTAGTGCAATATTTATTAAACCGGATTGCAAAAAAGAACTAACCTAGATCGCATTAATAAATCATGACGCGTATTAGTTTTTATATCTTAAAGGGTAATCAAGAACATGACCGGCAAGTTTTCGCTTGCCGGTTGATCGAGAAAGCATATATACAAGGCCAGCATATCTATGTGCACACGGAAAGTGCACAACAAACTGAGCAACTCGACAAACTGCTCTGGTCATTCCGACCAGATAGTTTTGTGCCACACCAAATGATGGATGAACAGGGGCAAGAAGACTGTCCCGTGTTAATTGGTCATGACACTAACCCACCTCGCTTAATGAATCTATTAATTAACCTAAGTCCTCAACACCCACTGTTTTTCAGTCAATTTGAACGCGTTGCCGAATTCATTAATGACGATAACGACACCAAAACACAAGGCCGAGAGCGTTACCGTTTTTATCAACAACGTGGTTACGAACTCGAAAGTCACAAAATATAAATTTCCACTATCACTTGGCGCCAACAACAACCACAACACGGTATAATGGATAGCTAATTAATGATCCGACGACGCTAAAAACATGGAAAAAACCTACAACCCTGACCAAATCGAGCAAAGTTGGTACCAGAAATGGGAAAACAATGGCGAGTTCTCACCATCAGGTGAAGGAGCGCCTTATGCCATCATGCTACCTCCGCCCAATGTCACTGGCAGCCTTCACATGGGCCACGGTTTTAACAATACCGTTATGGATACCCTCACTCGATATCATCGGATGAAAGGTGATAACACGCTATGGCAACCGGGTACGGATCATGCCGGTATCGCGACCCAAATGGTCGTCGAGCGCCAACTCAATGCCGAAGGTAAAACCCGCCATGACTTAGGTCGAGAACAATTCATCGATCGCATCTGGGATTGGAAACAAGAGTCAGGTAGTAACATCACCCGCCAGTTACGTCGTTTAGGATCTTCACTCGACTGGTCTCGTGATCGGTTCACCATGGATGATGGCTTATCAGACTCTGTTCAACATGTTTTTATCCAACTACATAAAGAAGGCCTAATTTATCGTGGCAAACGCCTCGTCAACTGGGATCCGGTACTTCACACTGCTGTTTCTGATCTAGAAGTCTTATCTGAAGAAGAATCAGGCTATCTATGGCACTTCAAATACCCTTTAAGTGATGGCAGCGGGCACCTTACCGTTGCAACAACACGACCTGAAACAATGCTAGGTGATACAGCCGTAGCCGTACACCCTGAAGATGAACGCTATCAACATCTCATCGGCAGCACCCTCACATTGCCACTAGTTGGTCGTGAAATACCGATTATTGCCGATGATTATGTTGACCGTGAATTTGGTACTGGCTGTGTGAAAATCACACCAGCACATGACTTTAATGATGCCGAAATGGGCCAGCGTCATAATTTAGAGAAAATAAATATCCTAACAATAGATGCAGCTATCAATGAAAATGGACCAGAAAAATACCGCGGGCTAGATCGTTATGCAGCACGTAAAGTTATTGTGCAAGATTTTGAGGATCTGGGTCTGTTAGACAGTATAAAAGACCACAAACTAATGGTCCCTCGCGGCGACCGTAGTGGTGCTGTTATCGAACCTTTGTTAACCGATCAATGGTATGTCAAAGCAGATGTCTTGGCTGAACCGGCTGTGAAAGCAGTACAAGAAGGTAAAATAAAATTTGTCCCCGGTAATTGGGACAAAACTTTCTATAACTGGATGGATGGCATCCAAGACTGGTGTATCTCTCGTCAAATCTGGTGGGGGCACCGTATCCCAGCTTGGTACGATGAGCAAGGTAACATCTATGTTGGGCAAAATGAAGCCACTGTACGACAAGAAAATAATATCGACGCTGATATTCCATTAAATCAAGACGAAGACGTTTTAGATACCTGGTTTTCTTCAGCCTTATGGCCTTTTTCGACCTTAGGTTGGCCAGACAACACGGATGCTTTGAAAACTTGGTATCCAGGCAGCGTATTAGTAACAGGCTTCGATATCATCTTCTTTTGGGTTGCCAGAATGATGATGATGGGACTTCATTTTATGGATGACGTTCCCTTCAAAGAAGTCTACATTCACGGTCTCGTCCGCGATTCAAGCGGTCATAAAATGTCAAAGTCTAAGGGAAATGTCCTAGATCCTATCGACATCATTGATGGCATCGATCTCGAAACCTTAGTTAAAAAACGCACTACGGGAATGATGCAACCTGGACTCGCCGCCAAAATTGAAAAAGCAACGCGCAAAGAATTCCCAGAGGGTATTGAGCCACACGGTACCGATGCCTTACGCTTTACCTTTGCTTCATTAGCATCTACCGGCCGCGATATTAACTTTGATATGAACCGGATTGCAGGTTACCGAAACTTCTGTAATAAACTATGGAATGCAGCCCGTTACGTCTTAATGAATACTGAGAACCAAGATACTGGTATTGATAATGCTGATATTGAACTCAGCCTCGCTGATCGTTGGATACTTTCTCAACTACAAACAACAAAACAAACCGTCACAGCCGCATTAGATAATTACCGTTTCGATCATGCTGCCCAAGGTATCTATGAATTTATTTGGAATAACTACTGTGACTGGTATTTAGAGCTTTCTAAACCGGTACTCACCAGTGACCAAGCCTCTGATGCAGCGAAACGCGGCACCCGGCAAACCTTGGTCCGCGTACTTGAAACCGTACTTCGCTTAACCCATCCAATTATGCCGTTTATAACTGAAGAAATTTGGCAGACAATTGCACCACTGGCCGGCAAGTCTGGTGGCAGCATTATGAGTCAACCTTATCCTGTATCAGATAACAGTATGGTTGACGAAGAAGCCGTTGCTGAAATGGAATGGTTAATGGCATTCATTACAAGTATACGTTCCATACGTTCACAAATGAATATTCCACCTAAAAAACAATTGCCCGTATTGTTAAAAGAGTCCACCGAACTAGACCAACAGCGCTTAACGGCTAATCAGGACTTCCTAAGTCGCCTAGCCAATCTTGAGTCTATCTCATTACTTGAAGGAGAAGCCCCCGCCGCAGCGACAGCCTTAGTCGGTAAAATGGAAATTCTAATACCACTCGAAGGATTAATTGATAAAGGTGCTGAAATTTCTAGGTTAGAGAAAGAAATCACTAAACTTGAAAAAGTCATTAAACAATCTTCAGGCAAACTCAGTAATGAAAATTACGTTGCAAAAGCACCTGCTGAAGTAGTCCAAAATGAACGAAATAAGCTACTTGAACTTGAACAAACAGTATCACAGTTAAAAACCCAGTTAACATCATTACATTAGCTTAAGAAACACAATAACTAAAGTAACACCCAATAAAAAAGCCTAACATCATGTTAGGCTTTTTATCTTTTCAGCTGTTACTAAGGATATTCCTTAGCCAACACATCTAAAATACACGCTTTATAGTAAGTGTGTACCGTGTGTTAGTGCCGCACCTGCACGTAATGCAGTAGCAACAAATACAGTCTCTGACAACTCTTGCTCAGTAGCGCCCGCTTTCTTAGCTGCCGCTTTATGAACTTCTAAGCAATAAGGACATTGTGTTGTTAGGGCGACAGCCAAAGCCATCAACTCTTTATATTTGACAGGAATAGCGCCCTCAGCGAGCGCCGCTTTATCAAGCGCTTGAAACGCAGCGAGTGCTTCAGGTGTGTTCTTTTGCAACGTCGCTAATTTATCCAGGTTAGACATATCGTACATTCGGATTTCCCCCATCTTTATGTGATTTATAATAGTAGTTGTATTTAGTCTGTTCAGTTAGTGTTACACCAACAAACCCTAGCCTATTGGATTGTGTCACTAATATCAAGCCATCAAGACAATAGAAATAAACAAAAAAGCGGCGCAGTTGAATACGCTGCTTTTTAGACAAACTAGACGGCTAAACTAAACCCTTAATTCATAACGATAAACGTTCAAAAAATAGCTTATTTTTATCCTAATCCGCGGTAGGCAATCAATCCACCTACAATAAACTTAGCATTACCATAGCCCATTGCTCTGAGACTATCAGCTGCTAAAGCACCGCGATTAATGGCATTGCAATAGCACAAGATCAACGTATCTGCATCTGGAATCACGCCCTCCACCATCATTTCTAACTTACCTCGACTGATATTCAATGATCTAGGAATATGATCAACATCATGTTCTTCCTTATCACGAATATCTAAAGCAACCGCGCCCTTGGCCATTAAGGCATCGACATGCTCCGGTAAAACTTCCTCAACACGTGCTCGAGCTGCATTAGCCATATTTTGGAACTTTTGTGTATAAGCCATTTTCGTTTTGTCTCTCTAAATAAAAAATGAGTTAATAATTAACAATATGAAGTAATGAACGGCAGTGATAAAAATAGCACTTTTCTCATCTCGTCCTTTCAAACAAAAAAATTATTGGAACTGTCAAAGCAACGTAGAATCTCATTCTAATAAGAAATGAAAAACATACACCGACTCATTGAGGAATAACTTTAATGGAAAAGGCCAAATTGCCTAAAGAAGTAGGTCACATTTTTTCAATTGTGGCCAAAATAAAACGAAAAACTGAAACGCGACCGCCTTGAACAGCGGACACAGAAATATAAGCAAGATTATAATTTACTCAGATAAGGCGTTATAGCCGATTAAGCCGCCATCAATATACTTAGCATTAACATAACCCATACTACGCAAAGTGTCGGCTGACAATGCACCCCGGTTGACTGCATTGCAATAACATAAAACGGTTGTCATCAAATCCGGGATTTCACTTTCTACGATCATTTCAAGTTTTCCCCTGCTGATATTTATCGATCCTGTAATATGCCCTGCTTTATGCTCTTCACTATCACGGATATCTAGCGCTATAGCCCCTTCAGAAAGAAAGTCATCAACCCTTTCAGGTGAAACACCTTCAACACGGGAGCAGGCACCATCCGCTAATTTTTGAAATTTTTCTGTATAAGCCATCGCCGTCCCACCTTATTTATTTTATTTTCAAACTCTTACTTAATTCGACCCTGTAATTTTAATCTGAAGGCCATTCTTTGGTATCACACCTTAAAACAGATAGGTAATATACCGTCACAATTTCAGTAGCACTGTTCTTAAACTTGTTCTAATTTCATCCAAACTTCATTTTAGAGTTTGTTCAAAACACAAATTTTTAACTGCCCAGAGTTCAGTCTCTATTTGGAAACTAAACCTGCTTATATTCACGATACTCTGGCAACCAAAATTGCGCCTCAATCGCAGCATTCAAAGCAGCATCAGTCATTGGCTCTGCAAGCCCTTGCTCAAATGCAATTTTACTTACAGAAAACGCAATCACTTTACTCAATTGGCCTATATCCGAAAGCTTAGGTAATAAAGCATCGTCTTTATTCAAACTCGTTGGAGATGCTTTTGCTAATACCTCGCTCGCAGCAACCAACATTTCATCACTAATATGTCGAATGTTAGCAGCAACAACTGCCAAACCAAACCCAGGAAATATATAACTATTATTACATTGCGGAATAATATAACTACGACCACCATAGGCAACCGGATCAAATGGGCTCCCTGTTGCCACAATCGCGCTGCCTTTCGTCCACTTAATTAGCTGTTCTGGTGTCGCCTCTATCTGTTTCGAAGGGTTACTCAAAGGTAAGATAATAGGTGCATCACAGGCAGATAACATCCTTTCTATAATGGCTTTGGTGAATAAACCTGCTTGGCCTGACACCCCAATTAAGATGGTCGGTTCAGCAAAGCGAACTGTTTCTTCTAACGACGGATAGTCACCCGAACAAACCCAAGCAGCAATCTGACGCTGATCTTTAGACAATGGAAATTGGAAGTCTAAAATCGATGACATCGATGAGACTAATAAACCATCGCGATCAACCATAAAGACCTGACTTCTCGCCTGTAATTCCGAAATACCTTCAGCACACATCTGTGTAATGATTTGTTCTGCAATCCCACAGCCAGCGGAACCCGCTCCTGCAAATACGATCGTCTGTTGACTTAACGGTTCATTTCTCACCCGGCAAGCAGATAATAGTGTGCCGACTGTCACAACAGCCGTACCTTGAATATCATCGTTAAAACAACAAATTTCATTACGATAACGTTTTAATAACGGCAAAGCATTAGTTTGATTAAAGTCTTCAAACTGTAATAAAACTGACGGCCAGCGTCGTTTAACACCCTGAATAAATAAATCTAAAAACGCATTATATTCTGCTTGTGCAATCCGGGGATGATGCCAGCCCATATAAAACGGGTCATCTAATAGACTTTTGTTATCGGTACCAACATCCAACATGATCGGTAAAGTATAAGCTGGGCTAATCCCACCACAGGCTGTATACAAGGACAGCTTGCCAATCGGAATTCCCATCCCGCCAATCCCCTGATCGCCCAGTCCTAAAATCCGGCTGCCATCTGTCACCACAATGACTTTCACATTCAGCTTAGTCACATTGGCTAATATCGCATCAATATCATGGCGATCGGGATAAGAAATAAACAAACCACGTGCACGGCGATAAATCTCTGAAAACCGTTCACAAGCATCACCAACCGTGGGTGTATAAATGATCGGCATCATCTCTTCTATATGCTCATTGACTAAACGGTAAAATAAGGTCTCATTACTGTCTTGTGTTGCACGAAGATAAATATGCTGATTGATCGGATCATCAAAACTCGAATATTGTTGATAGGCACGTTCTACCTGTTGTTCTATCGTTTCATAACGTTGGGGCAATAAACCTAACAAACCAAAGTCTTCCCGCTCTTCACGTGAGAAAGCACAGCCCTTATTAAGCAAAGAGATATTAAGTAGTGCTGGACCAGAATAGGGTAAAAAAACAGGTCTCTTTTGAGCAATCTTCTCTGTCATCATCGCCGTTCAATAAACAAATAAGCCAACATAATTGTTGGCTTAAAATAATCAGGATAGG
Organism: Piscirickettsiaceae bacterium; assembly: GCA_018646825.1. Lineage (GTDB taxonomy): Bacteria > Pseudomonadota > Gammaproteobacteria > Nitrosococcales > Methylophagaceae. The sequence continues at coordinate 5,227 of JABGUA010000030.1, read as the reverse complement.
TCAAAACGTAATCAAAGATAGAGTTTGAAAAACCGCCAGCCTACACAAAAAACAATAACATATTGCCTAAAAGAAGCCCAATTGTAATTGCGCCGCTTCTGACATCATATCTTTAGTCCAAGTCGGTTCCCAAATTACTTCAACGTGGGCCTCTCCTACGCCAGGGACCGACCCGACTTTCGCTTCGATTTCACCTGGAAATGTTTGTGCAACAGGACAGCCCGGTGCCGTCAACGTCATTTTAATATCAACGACAAATGACTCACTGATATCGATCACATATATCAAACCCAATTCATAAATATTGACGGGGATTTCAGGATCATAGATCGTTTTTAACATATCGATGACATCTTCTTTTAACTCTGCCACACTCGGTTTGAATAGTTCTTCACTCATTGTCGCTTACTCTGTTGTCACTTCGCTATCAACATCACTTTCCATTGCAGAATGCATGGTATGCCATGATAACGTCGCACATTTAACTCGGGCCGGAAACTCCTTTACACCCCCTAATACTTCTAACTTGCCTAATGTCGCCATATCGACTTCACCACCGGTCATTTGTGCATGGATTTGTTGATAAACCGCATCAGCTTCAGCAATTGTTTTTCCCTTTAGAGCTTCCGTCATCAACGATGCTGAGGCGACAGAAATGGCACAACCGCTGCCTTGAAAACTCAAGTCTTCGATCACATCACCATTGAGCTTTACATAGACCACTAAAGCATCACCACAAAGTGGGTTATTTCCGTGTGCAAGATGATTAGCATCTGCCATATCCCGAAAATTACGTGGCTTTTTATTGTGATCCATGATCACTTGTTGGTATAAATCTCTTAAATCCGCACCACTCATTAGGCAAATAGCTCCTGTACTTTTTGAATGGCATCAACTAATGCATCGACCTCATCCATCGTATTATAAAAAGCGAAAGATGCACGCGCCGTGGCTGGAATACCAAAAAACTGCATCACAGGTTGGGCACAATGATGACCCGTCCGTATTGCCACACCTTGTTGATCGAAAATGGTGCCAACATCATGCGGGTGAACGCCATCAATCATAAACGACAAGACACTGGCTTTTTTCTCTGCCGTACCAATAATCTGTATGCCTTCTAACTCACCCACTTTTTGGGTCGCATAATCCAATAAACTATGCTCATAGGCGGCTAATTCTGGGATACCAATCGACTGCATATAATCAATTGCGGCACCAAGGCCTATCGCACCTGAAATATTCGGTGTACCCGCTTCAAACTTATACGGCAACTCATTATATTGTGTCTTCTCAAAGCTCACAGATAAAATCATATCGCCACCGCCTTGCCATGGCACCATCTCTTCCAATAAAGCTTGTTTTCCGTATAAAGCACCAATACCCGTTGGCGCGAACATTTTATGGCCAGAAAACACATAAAAATCGCAATCTAAATCTTGTACATCTGCCGGCATATGGGGCACCGCTTGCGCGCCATCAATCAAAACAGGAATACCCTTAGCGTGGGCCTTTTCAGTCATCATTTTAACTGGATTAATCGTACCTAAGGCATTAGACACTTGGCCGACCGCCATTATCTTTGTTTTGGCCGTCAGTAAATCATCAAAGGTACTTAAATCTAGCTCACCGCGTTGAGTCATCGGAATCACGACCAACTTAGCACCGACGTCATCACATAACATCTGCCAAGGTACAATATTGGCATGATGCTCCATATGGCTAATCAGTATTTCATCACCCGAATTCAGCATAGGGCGTACAAAACTATGAGCAACTAAATTAATGGCTTCCGTCGCACCTCGGACAAACACAATCTCTTTATCAGACTGTGCATTTAAAAAACCGCGAACTTTACTGCGAGCCCCTTCATAAGCATCCGTTGCACGCTGACTTAAACGATGTACACCACGATGCACATTGGCATTATCTTTCCGGTAATAATTGGCAACCGCATCAATGACTTGCACTGGCTTTTGACTGCTTGCGGCATTATCTAAATAGGCCAATGGAAAACCATAAATTTCTTGCTCAAGAATAGGAAAGTCTTTCCTAATCGCCTGAATATCTAATCCACTCATTAGTTGTTGATACCACGAGGTAAGCGCTGCTCAATGACAGCAGACAGGGCCTGACGAATTGTCTCTGAAGGAATCCGGTCTAGCACCTCAACAGCAAAAGCATGTGTCAATAAGCTTCTGGCTGTAACTTCATCTAAACCTCGCGCCCGTAGGAAAAACAACTGATCCATATCCAACTGCCCAACGGTACTACCATGACCGCATTTCACATCATCGGCATAGATTTCCATTTCAGGTTTAGTATCAATTTCACAATCACGTGATAACAACAGATTATGGTTATATTGATTCGAATCAGTTTTTTGCGCATCTTTATGCACAATCACTTTGCCATTAAACACACCATGACACTCATCATTCAATACCCCTTTATACAACTCATTACTGGTGGTATTAGGCACGAGATGATCAATGCGGGTATGGGTGTCAGCGTGCTGCTCATCATTCAATAAATACAAACCATCCATCGTGGTATGCGACTGTTCACCTTCAAGACGACTATGAACATCATTACGCGATAACTTACCGCCCAAGGTGATGTTTTGGGTATGCCATTGACTGCCTGCTGCTTGCTTGGCTGCTATGGTTGCAATATGAAAAGCCTGATGTGACTCTTGCTGCAATTTATAATGAAATAGCTCAGCCTGATCAGCCAACACCACTTCACTCACCACATTCGTAAAATTAACGCTATCTGTAACGCCAACATAATGTTCAATCACCGTCGCTTTTGCATTGGTATCCAACACAATCATATTACGTAAATGTGTTGCCAAATCCGCTGTTGAACCACTATTGATAACCAGTAATTCAATCGGCTTATCAACCACAGTATCCACGGCAATATGGACCATCACACCTTCTTTCATCAGCAAAGTATTTAATGCCGTCAAACCCGCTTTGTCTAATGCCACTTGCTGACCAAGCTGTTGCTCGACAGATGCTAAAGATGCTGAAAAAGGAAGAACAGTTACCCCCGCTGGTAAATTGTCCAACTGAGATAAAGCGGCCATATATTGACCATCAACTATGACCAGACGATAAGCATCATCCAATAAAGCCAAGCCCTCAACTTGTGCGGCATCAACGCTAGACGCACCAGCCTGATGGGTAAAAGGGTGTTGCGATAGATTCCATAAACTGGTGTATTTCCAATCTTCATGTTTCTTAGCGGGTAGACCTACTTCCGAAAACTGAGTCAAAGCACGCTGACGCAGTGTTTGCAACCAAGCTAATTCTTGTCCTGGCAGTTCGCTACTCTCTGCCACACTGGCAAAGGGTGTCGCTAATTCAGTTAACTGTTTCATGCGGCTGGGCCTTCTGCATGCACCCATGTATAGCCTTTACTTTCTAATTCTTTCGCCAACTCTTTATCACCTGATTTAACAATCTGGCCATCGGATAAAACATGGACAAAGTCAGGCACGATATAATCTAGTAAACGCTGATAATGGGTAATCATCACAATAGAACGATCAGCTGAACGCAAGGCATTCACTCCCTCAGATACAGTCCTTAAAGCATCAATATCCAAGCCCGAATCTGTTTCATCTAAAATCGCTAACGATGGTTCTAATAACGCCATTTGCAAGATTTCATTGCGTTTCTTTTCACCGCCAGAAAAACCTTCATTTACGCCACGATACATGAACGCTTCATCCATATTAACCAAGGCAAGCTTTTCTCTGACCAAAGTCAAAAAATCCATCGCATCTAAGTCATCCAAACCTTGATGTTGACGGACCGCATTAACCGCAGCCTTTAATAAATAAATATTGCTAACACCTGGAATTTCAACTGGGTACTGAAATGCTAAAAACACACCACGACGTGCACGCTCTTCAGCTGGCAGTTCTAATAAATTCTCGCCTTTATAGCTAACAGATCCTTGGGTAATCTCATAACCCTCGCGCCCAGCTAACACATTGGACAAGGTACTTTTCCCCGCCCCATTTGGCCCCATAATCGCATGGACTTCGCCCGCTTTAACGCTAAGGTTAATCCCTTTAAGGATATCTTTACCATCGACACTGGCATGGAGGTTTTTAATTTCTAACATGTTTTATCTCTTTCAAATAAAGTTCATATATAAACAGCAAAGTGACCGGATGGAATTAACCAACTGATCCTTCTAATGACAAGCCCAATAAATTTTGTGCTTCTACGGCAAACTCCATTGGCAACTGATGAATCACTTCTTTACAAAAGCCATTCACAATCATCGACACAGCATCTTCAAGATCCATTCCGCGCTGTTTACAATAGAACAATTGATCTTCACTGATTTTTGACGTCGACGCTTCATGTTCGACTTGCGCGGTCGGGTTCTTCACCTCTATATAAGGGAAAGTGTGGGCCGCACAGGTATCACCCATCAATAAAGAATCACATTCGGTATAATTCCGGGCATTCTCTGCATTCGGGCCAATACGGACTAAACCACGATAGGCATTCGATGAACGTCCCGCCGAAATCCCTTTTGAAATAATCGTCGAAGTTGTGTTTTTACCCAAATGAATCATCTTGGTGCCGGTATCCGCCTGCTGCATATTATTAGTGACAGCAACGGAATAAAACTCACCCGTCGAATTATCACCTTGTAATATCACGCTCGGATATTTCCAAGTAATTGCAGATCCTGTTTCAACTTGTGTCCAAGACACTTTCGAACTCTCACCGCGGCAAGCAGCGCGTTTGGTCACAAAATTATAAATACCACCCTTACCATTTTCATCGCCGGGGTACCAATTCTGTACGGTTGAATATTTAATCTCGGCGCGATCCATTGCCACCAACTCGACCACAGCAGCATGCAATTGATTTTCATCACGCATCGGTGCAGTACAGCCTTCCAAATAGCTCACGTGCGAATCATCATCAGCAATAATCAATGTTCGCTCAAACTGTCCTGTATTGGCGGCATTAATCCGGAAATAGGTCGATAGTTCCATCGGGCAACGAACGCCTTTCGGAATATAAACAAATGAGCCATCACTAAACACGGCTGAATTCAATGCCGCATAATAATTATCACGGTATGACACCACACTACCGAGGTACTTTTTCAGTAATTCAGGGTATTGTTTAACCGCTTTCGAAAACGGCATAAACAAAATGCCTTCTTCCGCCAATTTATCTTGGAATGT
>JABGUA010000053.1 GCA_018646825.1 Piscirickettsiaceae bacterium | reverse complement strand
TGTAACAGCGAACAAACAAAAAGCCGCATCATATGGCATTGACCCCTCAAGAACTCTTGAATTTGAGGAATGGGTAGGCGGACGATTCTCTTTATGGTCTAGCGTTGGGTTATCAGTGTCTATTTATATAGGGCATGATAATTTCACTCATATGCTAGACGGTGCACGTGAAATGGATATCCATTTCAATACCGCCCCCTACGAGCATAATTTGCCTGTTATGCTCGCACTAATAGGTATCTGGAATAACAATTTTCTAGATGCGCATACGTGTGCAGTTATCCCCTACTGCGAGCGTTTATCACTGTTTCCAGAATATCTTCAACAGCTTGAAATGGAGAGTAATGGAAAATCTGTCTCCCTTAATAACGAATCATTAGAGTATGCAACAAGCCCAATAATATGGGGCAAGACGGGATCAGACGCACAGCATGCATTTTTCCAACTATTGCACCAAGGCAGCCATTTTATACCTGTAAATTTTATTGGCTTTATTAACGATAAAACGAGCAATAAAAAACATCATGATTTCCTATTAGGTAACCTCATTGCCCAGTCATCTGCATTAATGATAGGAAGGTCAAATGAAGAACTACCTATGCATCAGAGACAGCCAGGCAACAGTCCATCCAATATGCTTTTAATTGATGAGCTGACGCCCTCAAGTTTTGGTGCGTTAATAGCGCTTTATGAGCATAAAACCTTTATCCAGGGCAGTATATGGAATATAAACTCCTTTGATCAGTGGGGCGTAGAGTTAGGGAAAGAAATGACTGGAAAACTGCTAGATACGAACAAAGGGTTGAATTCTACTGATATTTCAGCACAATATCTTGCCAACTACGTACAAGAGCACACATCATCATGAGACCGCTTTTGTCTAGCGAATACTGAAAGCTTTCGCGGTCGTCTTCAGGCCATCCGCCACCGAGATGGTTGGCGCCCATCCTAGTAGCGATCGCGCCTTAGTGATGTCGACCTGTAGGTTTCCACACAGGCGCTGCGCCACGTCGCGCTTACCCACCAAGGCAGCTAAGCCTTCAATTAACCCTTGTGGAACGGGCCATAGCCAAGACTTAACGCCCAGCGCAGTAGCGCACGCTTGAAACAATTGTGTCGTAGAAAGATCGCACCCATCGGAGACCAAGAATATTTGGTTCGCTGCCGCAGGGTGGTGAATACAGGTGGTAATTAAACTCACTAGGTTACCTACATACACAAAGCTACGCCTATTGTGGATAGCGCCGAGTGGTAAGGGTACACCCCGCTTGACCATGCGCATCATACTCGCGAAGTTAGCCTTCACGCCCTGCCCGTGCACCAACGGCGGCCGGATAATCACCACCTCCATGCCGGTCTCTTGCGCAATCAACAGTAACCCTTGTTCGGCCTCAAACTTAGAAAGTCCGTAGGCATCCTGAGGGTTGGCCATGTCGGACTCTCTAAAGGGTTGTCCCGGCACGGTAAGCTCTCCATTCACCTTGACGGAGCTCAGGTAAATCAACCGCTTCACACCAGCGTTTGCGGCTTGACTAGCCAGATTTAACGATCCGTCTACATTTACCCTACGGAACTCGGATAACGGATCAACTGATTGTTCATCCATCACATGCACGCGTGCTGCCAAGTGGATCACCACATCAACATCCTTTAACGCAGCAGACCAGTTAGTCGCGGCATCAATCTGACCGACAACTACCTGGTCATAGATTCCGGACTTTGCATTCGCTAATCGCAGCGCCAACCTCATGGAATGGTTAGACCCATCGAGCGATGCACGCAACGCCCCACCCACAAAACCACTGCCACCCGTAACTAGTACTTTCATGATTTGTTTATCAGCTCCTGGTACATGCGCAGATGCGCAGCCACCACCTGTCGTATATCAAATGAGACTTCAGCCAATCTACGCCCTGCGTCACCCATAGCCTGGCAGCGCGCCGGGTTATTGATTAACTCCCTGAGCGCATCAGCCAGCGCTATAGCATTACGCGCAGGCACTAATACACCAGTAACGCCAGGGTCAATTGCATCGCGGCAACCTGGTACATCAGTTGTAACGACAGCCCGCGCGCAGGCTGCAGCCTCTAATAACACTTTAGGCAAACCCTCTCGGTACGAAGGCAATACCACTAAATACGATGTTCTCAGCACTTCAGGCATGTCTGATTGGTGTCCCCACACCTCAACCACCTTTTCACTCGTCCACTGCTCCAGCTCGGCATCAGTGAGGCTTGCAGGATTTTCTGGATCTATAGCACCAACCAAGCAAAATCTAGCTGAGACCCCCTGCCGCTTCAACAACCGAGCCGCTTGCACAAACTCACGTACACCTTTGTCAGTCAGCATACGTGCTGCCAACAACACTACTGGCACACCCTCTGGCAGCGGTGTACGGCAATATAAATTCAAGTCCACCCCTGAGCCACGAATTGTTTCTACCCTATTATTTGGCAAGTTCATAAGCTTAGCTAAGCTAGAACGGTCATCAGGATTTTGAAAAATCACTTTCAGGTTATGGTGGCTTAGAGCTAAACGATAAAGACCGCCGACCAGCCAGCGACGAAATCCAGCTACTGTTCCACTAGCCATAAATACAAAGCCCAGACCAGAAATTGCTGCCACTATGGCCGGTACACCAGCCAACCGCGCCGCAAATCCACCTAACAATACCGCTTTAATGGTAACCAAATGCACAACGTCAGGCCGCACAGTTCTAAACACCCTCAACAGCTGCCACATCGTGTGCAACATATTAGCTAAACCAGCACTACTCCGATTTAGCGCTAAAGGATGCACCACCAAACCGTAGCTTTGGAGTTGAGCCAATCGGTCAGTCAAACTAGTGGCAATGTGAACCTGATAACCATGTCGCAGCGCCTCCAGCGCAATTGGCAATCGGTGAGATAGAAAAAACCAATCTACATTCACTACAAACAACAGTGTGGGTTTTTCACTAGACTGCCAGTGCCCTGGATGCTCATATAAATTTAATTTTTTCATTCCTGCTCCCTCAGCCACGCCTGAAACATCAACACATCCCATAAATAATAGTGCCAGCGCCGCTTGCCGCTTATATGCTCTTGCCACATTTTACGTATTGGAGCGGGGTCAAAGATTCCTTCCTCCCTTAATCGCTTCTCATCCAATAAAGCCTCCACCCAATCACGCAATGGCCCTTGCAGCCAAAGCTCAATCGGCACACCAAAGCCCATTTTTGGCCGATCCATTAACGCTTTGGGTACATATTTATATAATACTTCGCGCAATAACCACTTACCTTGACCATCACGGTATTTCATTGACATGGGTACTTTCCAGGCGAATTCAACGACACGATGGTCCAATAACGGCACTCGTGCCTCTAAGCTAACAGCCATGCTCGCTCTATCTACCTTGGTTAAAATATCATCGGGCAAATACGTCATGCTGTCCAAATACATCATCTGCTCACGAAAATCTTTAACATTAGGAAACTGTTCGGAACGGTTAAACAGCGTTTGTGGCTCTACACCTCCTAACACCAGCTTTTCTGGCTCATGCCAGTGAGACACTAAGCGGTGATAATAGGATTCACCTGATCTTTCTTTTACCACCTGAGCCAACTTTGGCAAACGGTCGGCAAAATGTGGTATCTGAAAGCGCTTAGGGAGAAAATTCAATAAATACTCGATTGGCGCCCCAGGGAAAAGTTGCATCAGCGACCCAACAGCCCGCCTTATTGGATTTGGCAATCGCTGCAAGGTATGCCAAATTTGATAGCCTTGAGTATAACGACTATAACCACAAAATAACTCATCCCCGCCATCACCCGATAGGCATACCGTCACGTGTTTTCGGACTAATTCACTGACTAATAAAGTAGGTATTTGGGAAGAATCAGAAAAAGGTTCGTCCCATATCGTCGCTAAGCGTGGAATAACCGCCATTGCCTCTTCGGGGCCAACATAAAGCTCTGTATGCTCCGTTCCTAAATGTTTAGCGACAGCCTTTGCGTGCACTGCCTCGTTATAACCTTGCTCATTAAAACCAATAGTGAATGTTTTAATCGGTGACGGTGACTGCGCCTGCATCATTGCCGCTACCATGGTGGAATCAAAACCACCTGATAAAAATGCCCCTAACGGCACATCAGACGCCATTCGGCTTTTCACTGCATCCCGTAATAAGGCATCTAATTCATTCGTTAAGGATTCAATACTGCCATCCGCCTGCTTTGCTATCCCTTCTTCAGCTACTTTCGCTAGATCCCAATAACAGACAGGGTCAGAAACAGTCGATCCCGCTTCACGTATCACCACATAATTTGCGGGTGATAATTTTTTAATCCCCGCATAAATGCTCCAAGGTGCAGGTATTGCGTTATGGCGCATATAAAGCGTTAAGGCATTGCGATCAATTTCTGGCCGCCAATCGGGGTGAGCCTTAAGCGCCTTTAATTCAGAAGAAAAGAAAAATCGCCTTCCCTGATTACCATAATAGAGCGGTTTTTCACCCATGCGATCACGGGCTAAAAACAAGCATTTTTCTTGACTGTCCCATAATGCAAAAGCAAACATGCCATTCAATTTCTGTAAGGTCTGCTCAATACCCCAGTGACGTAAAGCAGCTAATAAGGTTTCTGTATCAGAATGGCCACGCCAATTAAAATGCCCCCCCTCACGTTCTAGATCAACTCGTAAATCTAAATGATTATATATCTCGCCATTAAACACCAAGGTAAACCGCTCACAAGGTGACAACATCGGTTGATAGCCAGCCGGTGACAAATCCATAATAGCAAGACGGCGATGTGCCATCGCTAAATCACCTGAATCATTCAACCAAACACCCGCACCGTCAGGGCCTCGGTGCTGAATTTTCAAGGCCATCTTCTCAACTACTGAAGTATTCGCTCCCTGCCTATCCCAATAACCAACTATTCCACACATTAAGTTCTTCTCTTTTCTACACTTGCAGTCTTATAAAGATCTGCATAACGTTCAGCAATCACACTCAAAGTAAACTGTTCCTCAATACGGTTGTGTGCTTGTTGCCCCAGCACTCGGCGTTCAATAGTATCTAATATCAGCAATGCTTCAATCCCTGCTATAAGTGCATCTGCATCTCTTGCGGGAACCACTACTCCGCACTCACCTATAATTAACGCGCTGTCCCCCACATCCGTGGCAACACAAGGTATAGCTACAGCCATAGCTTCACCCAATACATTAGGAAAAGCCTCCGTCCAAGAACTTTGGCAAAAAACATCCATTGCACTCATCAAGTCCGCCACATCGTTACGCTCACCTAAAAGATGAAATCTATTTTGTAATGTTATTGGGATATGTTTCTCAAGCGCCTCGTCATTTATGCTAACGCCCCGACCACTAAGAATAAATTGAATATCAGCATTTCGCTGCGCCAGAATAACGGCCGCTTTTAGAAAATTAGCATGGTCTTTCATGGGGTGTAAGCGCGCAACATGCCCAATAACCACAGCCGTCTTAGGAATACTCAATTCAGCTAGTATATTTCGTCTGGCCTCAGCAGAAAAGCTAAAGCGTTGCAGATTAATTCCATTAGGGATAACGCGACTTTTATCAACCGAAAAGCCAAATGCTTCATGCTGCTGGCGTGAAAGCTGACTGTTATATAACAAGACATCAGGGTTAGCTGAAAAAAAACGATTCGCTTTAATGACTAACCGCGTCAATCTTTTTTCATGTTTTAGATCATACAACGATTGGCGAACATTCCAAATTAAAGCCGGCTTATTAGCCATAAAAAACCTAGCCAGTGTCGCTGCCAGATTGCCGTGATACATCCAACCTTGAATTAAATCGGGTTGTAATTTCTTTATAATGGAACGAAGTTTTAATAAGCCAGCCAAGGTAGGCCACCCTGCCCGCATATTTAGCGTGATAACAGTCACGCCTAGTGCTTTAATTTGTGCACCCATCGTCCCCTCATCACTCAGTGAAATAACATGACAGTCAAACTCCGTGCTTAAGCCGCCTTGTAATAGGTTATAAAGCGCTCGCTCTGCGCCACCTGTGGCGAGGCCTGTGATTATGTGTATGACTTTCAACGACCCCCCCTAAAAATCAGGTTTTGTAAGCTAATGAAGCTATGCACCATATGAACGTCGCCACTAACTTGTACCTTGAGAAATGACATCCTCTGTATCATTTAATAAAGCTTTCACACTAAATTCATTCACCACACGCTTCCGCGCTGACACTGATAACGGCTTAATTTCCTCATCATCAAGCAAAAGCATTTCATCCCATGCTGATGACAATGCATTACTATCTTTTGCAGGTACAGCTTTACCCGTTTCACCCACCACCAAAGCTGAATCACCCACATCAGTCACCACACAGGGTACACCACAGGCCATCGCCTCACCCAGTACATTTGGAAACCCTTCCCCATAAGAAGAAGAAGAAGCAATATCAAACGCGTTATAAACCGCTAACATATCCGTATGGCGACCTGCCCATATTAAGGCATCATCCAAGTTTAATTGTGTTGCAAGTTCGTACATTTTCTTTTCATAATTTGCCTCACCAACACCTACCCAAACAAAACGGGCGTGTGCATGTTGTTGTTTTATTTTGGCTGCTGCCGCTAAAAAAACGGGGATGCCTTTCATCGGATCAATACGTCCAACTGCACCAATTAGGCGTTCATTTTCTGCAACACCCCAACATTGACGAAGTGAATCACCCGCTGATTTATCAGGATAAAAACGCTTGGTATCAATGCCGTTAGGGATTACTGTTATTTTCTGCCCAGGAAAACCATGTTCTACCGCATATTCAAGACCTGCATGAGAATTAGCAATAATCACATCGGCAAACCGTGATAACCTGCATTCCAGCCAATAACTCCAGCGCGACAACCAGTCATATTGCTTTAAATCCATATTAGACGCACGAACACCCCAGACAATACGAGCAGGACAAATAAAGGGGCGTAACATCATCACCAATATATTTGCCGTATTCATATAGCTATAAATCACGTCAGGGTTTTGCTGGCGTAACGCTTTAAATAATCGATAGAAAAAAGCAAACAGATCCCAACGCCCTTGTTTATTTAAACTTAATAACTGTACGTTTATATTTGTCAGTTCGTCGGCATAAAAGCCGCTATTGTAAAAAGTTAGCACGGTCACGTTATGTCCACGTTCGGCTAAACCCTTGGCAGTAACGACAAGCTGACGTTCAGCACCGCCAACATTGAGTGAACGGATAAAAAAAAGAATGTTTTTCATTCGTACGCTACCCACATTTTTTCAAAACAAAAATATTGCATGCACTACCTATTACCCAACTCAATTTCCTACGTGTATTGATACTCAGCCGCGAATCCATAATTGAACTGCCCGTATAAAATAATCCAACTGACTTTAGAGTTTCAATTGTCCAATCCGTCTTACGAAACAGGCGAGACCACGACCAACGACTGAAATAATAAATCTCTACAAATGAATTTCCTGCATGCTCCCCATGCACTAAAGGCAGTCGCCAATTTTTCAACATTTCAGTCATATTTGACCAAAATCGCCAACTACTTGAGGGTAAAATATGGACCGCAATACCTTCTGGTTTTAGAACCCTTTGCATCTCCTTTTGGAATTCGAAAATATGAGGAATATGCTCAAGCACATTACTACTAAAGATAATATCAAAGGTATTATCTTTAAACGGTATTTTCATTCCATCATAATCAGTAACTGGCCAAATACGCTTATTCCTTAAATTACTCAAAGCTATATCAATCGCACTGACATCATATCCTCGATCCTGTAAGGCTTGTGCTTGCCATCCAGTTCCAGCACCTATCTCAAGAAGCCTACCCTCTGAGGGTAAATAATCATGTGCCACCTCTAACTCCTCAAGCCGTACAGCCTCTAAATGAACTGAAGTCGGCCGAGCAATCCAGAACATGCAAAATGATCGAGCTTTTTTCAATGTTTTTTTAATTGCATCATCTTTCATTTAGATACATCCTCAAATACTCTTTCCCACATTTCTGCGATTTTTTCCATCGACAATCGATCTCTAATTTCTATACCCCGGGTTGCATATTGGTCGCGTAGTGTTTTATCACTCATCAATGTTGCCAATGCTTCAACTAGTGCATCATGGTTATCTTGTGACACTAATAAGCCATCAACCTGATGTCGAATAATATCGCGCGGGCCTGTATCACAATCAACACTAACGACCGATAAGCCATACGCCATCGCCTCTGTTAATGTATTTGGAAAACCTTCAAACAGAGATGTCATAACAAATAAATCTGCTGACTCGTACCACTCACCAAGGTTACCCATCACGCCAGGTAATGAAACACATTTTTCAAGGTCTAGCTTTAATCTCAATTTTTCCAAAGCATCACGCGCATCACCTTCTCCAAGAATGGTCAAATGCCAATCAAGAAAGCGTGGTGCTAATTCTGCGAATGCGCATAAAAGTCGTTCAAACCCTTTTTGGGGTGCTAACCTGCCGACCGCAATGAGGCTGAAACAATAATCATTTGATGTTTTTGGACTAACTTTTGGCTCTTGCGCTGCTATCGGATAAGCAATCGCATTAGGAATAATAACCACCTTCTTTACGTTAGTTCGTTTTTTCAACCAACTAGCACTCTCCACAGCAAGCGTAATAACAGCGTCTAACTGGGCATAACTTATCCGACGTAACCATTCCCATATTCTGCCAAGAGGCAACATTGGTGGATGGATTCGTTCTGAGCCTAATACCGGAATGTTTAGCCCATTTGATGCCAGTGCAAGCAAAATACTAGGCGTTGACATCATCGCTAATGCAACATCAGGTTTTTGCTGTTTCAGCATATTACGCAGTGCCTTTATACGGCAATAATTATTTTTAATTGACTCAAATAAGTTGGTGCTATCTTTGTCAAGAGATAACCCAACCCGATGAATCGATGGATGTAATTGATAGAAATCCAGTTCACATCCGGTTATTGTTACAATGCTTATATCCCAGTTCTTTTCAGCCCAGTAATTAGCAAGGTTTGAGGTGACTCGCTCTGCACCACCTGAAGAAAGCGAATGAATAAAAACTAAGAGTTTCATTTATTTCTTAGCAACAAAAAAGAAATTGTGATTGCTGCCTTTTAAGTTCATAAGAACCTGAGTTTTCTTTAAAAGATCAAGTATCTTTCCTTTCCAGTTAAGCTGCTTAAAATCACTCAATAATACTCGACGAACATTTGCATTATTAAATTCTGAACTTAATAAATTAAATAGCCTTTCTTGAGAAAAAGATTGTACATGTCCCCAGCGATGAAAATGATCCGCACAGTTGGGACAGACAACGACTCCTGCATTGAGAGCCTCATCCGCTGGCACTGTACCTAAAAATTTCCCATTGCGCTTAAGTACTCGCCTGACATCCAATAATGTTTTTCCAATTACCTCATCATCTAGGTGCTCCAAAACTTCAGACATAATCACATAATCAAAAGAAGCATCAGGATATGGTATTGATTGTGAGTAACCAACTTGAGCCTTTTTTCCTAGATTTAGTTTTTCTCTTATTTTTTCAATCGCTGCCTCACTGGGGTCTAAACAGCTAACACTCACACCTTTATCAACTAGGACTTTCTCCAAATATCCCTTACCCACGCCTATATTTAAAATACTACTTCCAATAGATATCTGTTTTGTAAGAAAATCAAATCGCTTACGTGCTGGAAAACCAACATCCAGTAATTCTTCATCATTTTGGAATGCTTCCCATATTTTTTCTTGATTCATATCTGTTCTTCTATCTCTTAATAACGAATGCTTGACCAGTTGGTACTTTTATTATCTCTTCCTTATCCAGAAAAAATTCATCTAGGGCTTTTTTAGCGCCTGGACATGAATCGAAACCATAATCATCACAGACAATGATACCTCCCGCTTCCATCCTCGCATAAAAGAATGCTAGAGAATCATATGTAGGCTGATAAAGATCGACATCCAAATGCACAAAACTAAATTTTACATTATCAACCAGATAAAACTTTTCTGGAATCCATCCTTTGTAGTATAAAATTTTTCCTGAGTCAGGTAGGTTTTCTCTTACAGTTCGCTCGCTCGCACTTAAATCACCTTCTGCCCAGTAACCTCCATCTGTATCATTTGGAGCAGACAATCCTTCAAATGAATCAAATAAATGCATTTTTTTTTGTTTATGTTCAATTCTTTCAAACATTAGATATGAACTTGCTCCTTCAAAAACCCCACATTCTGCAACATCTCCATCTAAATGGTCTGTTAGTTTAACAAGCTGTGACAGCAAATATTTTCTGTCATAGGAATGTACATTTTCCCCCTCATACTTCTCGTAAAATTCAGCGAATTTTTTATCCTTCAAAAAAGAACGTCCATATTCACTAAATTTATATCCTGGGTAAATAATTTTTACCAATTTTTCAGATAGAACAAACCGAGAATACTCATCATTTTGAACAAAAGATTTATACATATATTTTAATGCCGTTAATAACTTCATAATTACCTGTTTTTGAATTTTAAAAAAAGAAATGCATACATCATTAATACTGACATAACATAAACACATGTAGTTGCCACCGCAATGCCAGAAACTCCAATCAACTGTATAAATATATAGTTAAAGACAATATTCAAAGGTAGGCTGATTATCGCAATCATCAGTAATACTTTATTTCTCACCATTGCACTAATTAATCTAACCCCTAATATCCCCAACATATAGAAAGGTAGTTGTAATACATAAAACGCCTGCGTTTTTGCAACCAAAACAGTGTCTTGTGCAGTGAAAGCGCCTCGTTCAAATAATAATTTGATGATTGGCTCTGAAAAAACAAATAATAAAACCGTGATTGGCAGGGTAATAAAGATGATCAACCTAGAATAGGTTAGAAAAGTATGTCGTAATCCACTCCAATCTTCACTTGCCACTAAGCGGGAAAAATGGGGTAATGTTGCTGTTCCTAATGCCATTGCACCGACGCCTAGAATCATAGCCGTTACTTTGTTGGCATAGTTAAGTGTGGCTACGCTACCTGAATCTAACATGGCCGCCATAGATTGATCGACCAAGACCGTACTGCTCATTAAAAAGGCGCCTGCAAGCATAGGGGTGTATTGACTTATTACGGTTTGTATCTCTGTTGTCATGCCATTCCAACGCGGTACTATTGAAACATTTTCTCGCGCTGCCGACATCATCAGCATTAATAACTCTATCGTTGCCCCCAACACTAAGCCAATGGCTAGAGAATAAATACCCCACTCATTACCAAATACTAACAAAATGATAACGGTGACTGTTGGCGTAATGCTTGGGATTAATGCAACGGCAACAAAACGTTCTCCAGCATTGATAACCGTAGAAAAAAGATGACCAATGCCTGAGATAACAACAACGGGCAACAACCAATAGAAAAACGTGTGACTAAGCGCCAATGTTTGCTCATTAAAGCCTTTTCCTAATAGTGTTAATGCACTCGTCCCGACTATTGCCATTACACCGGCGGCAACAACTAACAGCACGATGCAAACCGCGACAAGTGATGCAAAAAGCTTATCTGCCGCGGCCTTGCCGTCATTATCTCGGATTCGTATATACGTCGGCATTACTGCAGCATTAAACGAGCCTGCGAGTACATTAATGGCGAATGCCGGTAATAAAAAAGCAAACAAAAAGGCATCTAGCATACTCCCTGTACCGAAAGCGTCGGCAACCACCAACTCCTTACCTGCGCCAACTAACTTAGCTAATAAGGCGATGATGGCAACGACTAACATGCCAGAAAATACCCGCCTATTCGTTGAGATTTCTTGCCACTTATTCCAGCGGTTTAGTTGTTTTTTTATCACGCGTTACAACGTTGCATCAGCTTCAGCAAGCACGGATTTAATGTCATAAATAACTTGTTGCTTATTAGGCTTTAACGCTAGCGTTTTAAATTCATCATGCGCTACGGCTAGTACGATGGCTGAATAGTGGCTAAAGTCGGGCAATTCTTCTTTATTGAGTAGGCTTATACCGTATTCATATTCAACGTCTTTGCTGTTTGCCCATGGGTCGTAAATTTCTATATCTGTTCCAAAGTCTTTAAGTTCGTTGACTACGTCAATGACTCGTGAGTTACGAATATCGGGGCAGTTTTCTTTAAAGGTAACGCCTAATATTAAGACTTTGGCGCCTTCTATTCTTTGCCCTTTTTTAATCATTAATTTAATGACTTGATTGGCTACATAAATCCCCATGTCGTCATTTAGCCGTCTTCCTGCTAAGATTATTTCGGGGTTATAGCCTAGTTGTTGTGCCTTGTGCGTCAGGTAGTAGGGATCGACGCCAATACAGTGCCCGCCCACTAGGCCGGGTCTGAATGGTAAGAAATTCCATTTACTGCCTGCAGCATCCAGCACATCATTAGTATTAATACCCATTTTGTTGAAAATAACGGCGAGTTCATTAACGAATGCAATATTAATGTCTCGTTGTGAATTTTCGATAACTTTTGCTGCTTCTGCCACTTTTATTGTGGGTGCCAAATGGGTGCCGGCGGTTATCACGGCTTTGTATAGCTCGTCTACTTTTTGGGCTATTTCAGGTGTTGACCCTGAGGTGACTTTTTTTATTTTGGTAACGGTATGCACTTTATCACCGGGGTTTATTCGCTCGGGTGAATAGCCACAGAAAAAATCTTGGTTAAATGTTAGCCCTGAGTGTTTTTCTAATACAGGTACACAGTCTTCTTCTGTTGCACCCGGATAGACGGTGGATTCATAAATAACTATATCGTTTTTTTTGAGTACTTTTCCAATAGTTTCACTGGCTTTAATTAGAGGCGTTAGATCGGGACGTTTGTACTTATCTATGGGTGTAGGAACAGTGACAATATAAATGTTACAGTCGGCAATGTCATTACTATTGCATGTGAATTTCATACCGTTTTTAATGGCTTCTGTAACTTGTAACTCGCTTAACTCTAGCGTTCTATCTTGCCCGCTCGCTAATTCATCGATTCGACCTTGAGCAATATCAAAGCCTATTACGAGGTATTTTTCTGCAAAGGCGTGCGCTAAGGGTAGGCCAACGTAACCTAATCCTATGACTGCTATTTTAATCATTTTCTATCCTTGTTGAAAAACTCAAGATACCAATCAACAAAGTTATCTATACCTTGTTGGATAGGTGTTGCTGGTTTGTATTTTAGGTCTTCAACTAAATCTGTTACGTCGGCATAGGTTGCTGGCACATCACCCGGTTGTATGGGCAGCATATTTTTTTGTATCGATTTGTCTAATTTATTTTCTATGGCAGTAATAAAGTCCATTAATTTCACAGGATTATTATTACCAATATTGTATATCTTATAAGGTGCTGACGAGTTGGATATTTTACCGTCTTTTCCATTCCAGTTTAGGTCTTTTTGTGCAGGGTTATCTATTACGCGGATAACACCTTCGATTATGTCATCTATGTAGGTAAAGTCTCTTAGCATATCACCGTTATTAAACACATCAATTGGCTTGCCTTCTAAAGCCGCTTTTACGAATAGAAATAAGGCCATATCGGGTCTGCCCCACGGGCCATAAACTGTGAAGAACCTGAGTCCTGTTGTGGAAATATTAAATAAGTGGGAATAGGTATGCGCCATCAGTTCATTTGATTTTTTTGATGCGGCATAAAGTGAAATAGGGTGGTCTACATTATGCTCCGTGCTAAAGGGCAGTGCTTCGTTAAGCCCGTAAACAGAAGAGGATGATGCGTAACTAAGGTTTGTTACGTTATGGTGTCGACACGCTTCTAAAATATTGGTAAAGCCGATAATGTTTGATTCAATGTACGCATCTGGATTGGTAAGCGAATATCTTACGCCAGCTTGTGCAGCTAAGTTACACACGGCATCAAATTGCTGTTCTGCAAACAGTTGCATCATATTTTCTTTGTCGACTAAATCTAGTTTGATAAATGTATAGTTTGACTGGTTTTCAGATTGTATTATTTTATTGTATTCAATCTTCCGCTCTTGTATGCCCGCCCTTGCTAAGCGACCATATTTAACGTTTATATTGTAGTAGTCGTTGATACAGTCAAGTCCGACGATTTTATCGCCTCGTGCTAGTAGTTTATTCGCTAAGTGGCTACCGATAAATCCTGCTGTTCCTGTTACTAATATTTTCATTTAATCTTTTCCAAATAAGTCGCGAGTGTAGACTTTATCTTGTATATCTAGGAGTTCATCTGTCATGCGGTTTGCCACAATCACGTCGGAGTGTTGTTTGAATTCATATAGATCTTTCATCACTTTTGAGTGAAAGAATTCAGCCTCTTCAACGACGGGTTCATATATCACCACTTCAATGCCTTTGGCTTTGATACGTTTCATAATGCCTTGTATAGCAGAGGCCCGGAAATTATCTGATCCTACTTTCATTACAAGCCTGTAGAAACCTACTATTTTAGGATTGCGCTTAATAATTGAATCTGCAATGAAATCTTTTCGGGTAGTATTTGCATCCACTATTGCACCAATAATATTATTGGGCACGTCTTGGTAATTAGCTCTAAGTTGCTTGGTATCTTTCGGCAAGCAATAACCACCATAGCCAAAAGATGGATTATTGTAATGGTCACCAATGCGTGGATCTAAGCACACACCTTTAATAATTTCCGTACTATTTAGGTCGTGCACTTCTGCATAGGTATCCAGCTCATTAAAGAAGGATACTCGCATGGCGAGGTAGGTATTAGAGAATAATTTCACTGCTTCTGCTTCTGTTGACTCGGTATAGATAACGTCAATATCTGTCTTAATTGCACCTTGTTTTAATAAGCCTGCAAACTGCTCTGCACGGTCAGACTTTTCGCCAATAATAATACGGGAGGGATAAAGGTTGTCGTGCAAGGCTTTACCTTCTCGTAAAAATTCGGGTGAAAAAATAATATTTTTGCAGCCAAGGCTTTGTTTTATTTTTTCGGTATAGCCTACCGGAACTGTTGATTTAATTATCATCACAGCTTGCGGATTAATTGCAATCACATCGTTAATAACAGACTCAACAGGGCTAGTATTAAAATAGTTATTTTCAGAATCATAATCGGTGGGTGCGGCGATCACCACAAAACTGGCTCCCACATAAGCTTCTTGCTTATCTAAGGTAGCTTTAAGATTAAGTGTTTTATTCTGTAAATAATCTTCTATTTCTACATCTGCAATCGGAGATTCTTTTTTGTTGATCATCGCTACTTTTTCAGCAATAACATCTATGGCGACGACATCATTGTTTTGGGCTAGTAATACGGCGTTTGAAAGCCCAACGTAGCCTGTTCCTGCTATTGCTATTTTCATTTCACGCACCTATTATTTAGTATGTAATTATTTTGGTAACTTTCATTCACTAGATGTTGACACCCGTTTTGGTTATCTACATGCATTTGCATTGATAGTTTTGCACCAGGATTAACGACAATTCGTTTAATCTTAAAATTTGGTTTGCTTGTATAGATTAATAAAAAACTAAAAATTAAATCGCTAAGGTTTTTAAATACGCTCTAAAATCATGCCTAATTTCGTGGTGCTTTAAAGCGAGTTCCACATTGGCTCGCATAAAGCCAAGCTTGCTGCCGCAATCATAGCGTTTGCCTGCAAAGCGATAACTTAAAATTTGTTCATGATTTAATAAAGCGGCAATGCCGTCGGTAAGCTGAATTTCGCCACCGCTGCCAGGCTGCACTTTTTCTAAACAATCAAAAATTTTCGGCGTTAAAATATAACGCCCCACCACCGCTAAATTTGATGGCGCTTCAGCAGGTTTTGGTTTTTCAACAATACTATTAATGCTTAAAATGGCGTCTGAAATAGGAGTAGCATCCACGATGCCGTAGATTGCTGTGTCTTCAGGCGCTACATCCTCCACCCCTAATATAGAACAGCCTTTTTCGTTGTAAATATCCACCATTTGTTGCATGGCGGGGGTTTGTGCATCAATTAAATCGTCCGCTAAAATTACACTAAAAGGCTCATTTCCCACCACTGGTTTTGCACATAACACCGCGTGACCAAGACCCAAAGCCTCGGCTTGGCGAATATAAATACACGAGACGCCTTTTGGCAAAATACCTTGTATTGCATCTAAAATGGCTATTTTATTGCGCGCCTCAAGTTCGGCTTCTAGCTCATAAGCTTTATCAAAGTGGTCTTCTATCGAGCGCTTATGTTTACCTGTAATAAAAATAAGCTCGGTTGCACCTGCGGCAATGGCCTCTTCTACAGCATATTGAATTAACGGCTTATCAACCACTGGTAGCATTTCTTTAGGACTGGCTTTTGTTGCGGGTAAAAAACGCGTGCCTAAGCCCGCAACAGGAAACACTGCCTTGGTAATTTTTTGCATGAATAACTAACCTTTTTTTATGCAGTACTGATTGACTAAATTAAGCTAAAAAATATATCTTAACTGGCAATCTGAAATTAATGAATCGTAACAGTTGTCCGCCGACACTAACAACATCATTATTTATTATGCTAGCCACAATTGAATTAACAAATTGTGGTGAATACTCCTCAACCCAGCTTGGCAATTCTTGTTTAATTTGTATTTCTAGCGTGTTTTTTAAGCCGCTAATCCACACGGTGGCGTCTACACTTCTGGCATTTGCTAAGACGGATACCGTTATGCGGTATATTGAGTACGCAGGAGTTAGTATTGCATAACGACTTATGTGATTTTTTTTCAATTTTTTATCAACTATATCAAAGAGGTTTTAACTTTGCAGAAACACCAAAAAAGAAAAAGCTCATATTTTCAATTTGGGTAAAAACCTCTATTAAATTTAATGCTACTGTCTTTATCAACTCATCGATTTTTCACTAAATCAAACAACAGGAAGCCTGCCCCCAAAAGTGTTATAATTTAACTGGATTTTTCGTGAGCATTACTACAATAATATAAATTTTAGGTTATGAAATGATTTTAGTCACAGGTGGAGTTGAATTTATCGGCGCTACTTTTGTTTTGGACTGGCTGTCGCAATCCGATGAAGCGGCAATCAACCTCGACGTCTTAACCTACGCAGGTAATGGCAAGAATCTTACTTTACTTGACGGACTGAGTGATGGCAATGGTAAATTGTATTGTGTGAAACAATGGTTGTTTCGGCGATTCTACCGAGTCAAGTTAATCTTTTTCAAGAGAGCGAACCAAGTGTTGGCTCAACTATTCTATCAAAATTGCTTAGGCAATAATAATTTCCGTTTGGATGAGTCAATCCAAAAGCATTTTTCAGAGGTTTTCGTATGAAAATTGCCATTGTCGGTATCGGCTATGTTGGTCTTTCCAATGCAATGCTTCTGTCGCAGCACAACGAAGATGCTGAGGTGCCGCATCACGTATTCAATATTGGCAATCACAAGCCCATAGCGCTTCTAGTATTTATCGAAACCTTGGAAAAAGCATTGGGTCGCCTAGCGATTAAAAACTTCCTTCCAATGCAACTGGGCGATGTGCATACCACTCACGCAGACACGACACAACTACAAGAGTGGGTGGAGTTTTCACCCAATACACCACTGCAAGAAGGTATCGAAAAATTTGTGGCTTGGTATCACTTAAGATACGAACCCGCCAATCTGAACAAAGAGGCTGGCTAAGATGTGTGGAATTGCTGGCATATTCGCCACCAAAGCATCCGCGCCAGCGGATATCGTTGCGACGATTGGCCGGATGGTAAATACCATTGAGCATCGTGGGCCCGATGACCAAGGCACTTGGGTTGGTTCGGGTATAGCACTTGGGCATGCGCGACTCTCAATCATTGACTTGTCGGCGGCAGGGCATCAGCCAATGCCCAATGAAGATGGCAGTATTCAGATAGTCTTCAACGGCGAAATTTACAACTTTGTAGAGTTACGTGCGGAACTCAACGAGCTTGGCTATCACTTTAAAAGCCACACCGACACCGAAGTCATCCTCAATGGGTATCACTGCTGGGGGGAGCAGGTATTTCAACGTTTGCGGGGCATGTTTGCCATCGCGCTGTGGAATCAGCGCACCGAAAAACTCATCCTTGCAAGAGACCGTGTCGGCAAGAAACCCTTGTTCTATGCTTGGCACGGCGATGTGCTTCTGTTTGGGTCGGAAATCAAAGCCATTCTCGCTTGGCCGGGATTCAAGCGCGAGCCCGATTACGAAGCCATTCATCACTACCTAACGTTGCAATATATTCCGGCGCCATGGTCAGCATTCAAGGGCGTGAAAAAACTCCCGCAGGCCTCTTATATGATCGTCAATCGTGATGGACTGGCTGATATACAAAAATACTGGGCACTGCTGGAGCCATCACAATCAAACCATAGGCCTTTGTCGGAGTTGAGAGAAGAGCTCGTCAACCTGCTAGATGAAACCGTACGTATGCGAATGATTGCTGATGTACCGCTCGGCGCATTTCTTTCAGGAGGTGTTGATTCATCTGCCATAGTCGCCATGATGGCGCGTCATTCTAGTGGCCGTGTCAAAACGTTCTGCGTTGGTTTTGATGAGGCTAATTACGACGAACGCGCATATGCGCGCATGGTCGCCGAACGCTATGATACAGATCACCATGAAATGGTAGTTCGCCCCAACGCTTCCACTATACTGCCTCTACTAGCGTGGCATTATAATGAGCCGTTTGCTGACCCCTCAGCCATACCCACATATTACGTTGCACAAATTGCTCGGCAACATGTCACCGTAGCCCTAAATGGTGATGGAGGAGATGAAAGTTTCCTTGGTTACAGCCGCTATTCTCAATGCTTGCAAACAGAGTGGATCAGTAGCCTCCCACTGTCATTGCGTCAACTTGCATCGCGTATAGTTCAGTCTATCCCGCCCAGTGTAGATCGTTACCGCGCCTTGCGGGTGGCGCGTCGATGGCTATCCTATGTGAGTGAAAAAGATTCTCGTCGCTACGCGCCATCTGTATCGTATTTTTACGAACATGACAAGGTGGCGAGCTATGATCGTTATTTGCGACCATTTCTCGGTAACTCATCGCTTGACCTGCTCGAACCCTATTTTAAGCAATCAAAATCTTATGTCGGTGGTGCGGCTTGGGCAGACATTCACACTTATCTGCCGGATGACCTTCTGGTCAAGGTTGATGTAGCTAGCATGGCACATGGCTTGGAAGCAAGATCCCCTTTATTGGATCACAAGCTCATGGAGTGGGCTGCCCGCATACCGGCAGCGCAGAAAATGGAAGGCGGTGTTACCAAATCTATCCTGAAATCAGCTTTGAAGCCTTTCCTACCCAACGAAATACTCTATCGACCTAAGATGGGCTTTGGCGTGCCGATTGATGAATGGCTCAAAGGTGAACTCAAGGAGTTCGCTTACGACACGCTGCTTAGTTCGCAGGCTAGCCAAAGAGGTTTGATTGCACCAGCATACGTCAAGACCATGCTGGATGAGCATTGCGGCGGCATACGCCTGCATCATACCCGTTTGTGGGCATTGCTTATGCTGGAGCTGTGGTTTCAGATGTGGATTGATCCCGCGGAAACGCCATTGTCGCCACCCCAAACATCCGTCTTAATGTGAGCAACGAGTAATTGATATGACTACACCCGTCTGGCGACTCATTCTACGTGGCATCAAATCAATATTTGTTACTCCACCAGTTGGTACTGGGGGTACCGTTTCGGCTCAGTATTGTTATTCAGTGTATTTACGTCATCTGGTCATTGCAGGTCAGAATAAGCTCTCAACTGATCCACGCACGGTCATTGAGCTCGGTCCAGGTGATTCAGTCGGTATCGGCCTCATGGCGCTACTCACAGGAGCAGAGCAATACTATGCACTTGATGCAGTCCGCCATGCCTCAAGTGCAAATAATCTCAAAATATTTGATGAACTAGTCAAGTTACTCAAGGCCCAGATGCCTATTCCTTCTGGTGATGAGTTCGCAGAAATATTGCCTGAGCTTAGCGATTATAGTTTTCCCTCGAAAATACTTAATGAAAATAGAATCACTCAAGCACTTGCGGTTGACCGTCTGAGTCGGATTCGCATGGCGCTTGCAAGCGATTTGACGGCTGGCCCCATTCGTTATCTTGCACCAATGGGGCGAATGCATGAAATCCCTGGTAATAGTGTCGACCTGATTATTTCTCAAGCAGTGATGGAGCACGTTGATCAACTTGAAGAAACCTATAGTGAGTGTTTTCGTTGCCTAAAACTTGGTGGATTTATGTCACATCAGATAGATCTTCGCTGCCACGATACTGCCCCTGAATGGAATGGTCATTGGAAATACACTGATTTCACTTGGCGTTTGATGCGCGGTGGTCGCCCTTGGTTTATCAACCGCCATCCTTGTTCAATACATATCTTCTTAACTGAGCAGGCTGGCTTCAAGATTAATACGGAAGTAAAGCAAACCATCGGTCTAGGTATCTCTCATGGGCAATTGGCAAAGCGTTTTTGCAAACTTTCCGAGAGCGATCTAAATACTGCTGGCGTCTTTGTATTGGCGAGTAAGTCAGAATGAATAAAAGAATCATAGAAGCCCTAGACTTCATTAAAAGTCGGAATATGAAAGGCGCAGTACTTGCTATACCTTTTACTGTTGAGGTAAAAGACATTCTTGAGCTACGCGAGCACACTCTATGCAAAGGGCTGGTGCTGCGTAACTCCTCATCCGAAATTGCAGTCAACTGCACCGGTATGTGGCTGGATTGCTTCGAAGATCATAGCTGGCGACTGCCTACTGTTCGTGCCCCTATTGTTTTCATAGGTTCTCAGTTCATGATAACGCGCCAGATGGCAATGCAGGTGATTAAGAGTAGGCGGTTTTCCATTGTATGCAGAATCAATGGCAGCTATCAAAAATTATCTATGTATCGATTCTCCTTGTGGCGCGTAGGAGAAAAACTGATACGCAGAATTGGGCAACAACCAAAAAACCATCCGTTGCGGAAGATAGTTGGATTTGCAAAACAAAATTCCTTGCTTCGAAAACTTTGGCGAAGAATATTTAAACGTGAAGATTTATCTTCCAAAATGCTTGGCAAAGAGAGGCCGGATAATAGCGGACTTACTGAAGAGGTGCTCTATAAAAAGCTACTACAGCGTGCACATGAATCTACTCAAAGCAAGAATTACAGTGCCATTCCTCGCCGTGTGTTGCTTGTTAATGCGGGATTAGCCTCGGGTGGTGCCGAACGCCAGATCGTTAACACACTGATAGGCCTAAAAGCTTCAGGACAATGTGAATCTGTGGCCTTGCTTGCTGAATATATTGATCATGCTCCAAATCTTGATTTCTTTTTGCATAAGCTGGAAGCTGCTAGGGTTGAAGTTAGCCAAGTAAAACACTCTATATCGTTAAACGAAGACGGGCTTTCTTCTGTAAATCCAAAAGTAGCTGATTTACTCGCCGATATCGCACCTGGTTTGATTGAGGAGATTTTGAATTTAGTTGAAGAGTTTCGCTCTAGGCGACCTGAGGTTGTCCATGCATGGCAAGACACAAGTAGTATTAAAGCAGGAATTGCTGCAGTCATTGCTGGCGTGCCACGCATCGTGCTGGCAAGTCGGAATGTCACGCCGATGAACTTTAGTTATTATCAGGACTACATGCACCCCGCCTACCGGGCGCTGGCATCTCTGGAATGCGTAACGTTTCTGAACAACAGCAAGGCAGGTGCCGCTGACTACACTCAGTGGCTCGGGCTTCCAAGAGAACGATTTGTTGTTGTTCGCAACGGAGTAGATATCAGCTACTTAAATCGAGTGACGAGTGATGCAGTTCGCGAATATCGTGAAAAACTGGGTATTCCTGAAAATGTGATGGTAGTTGGCTCTATTTTTCGGTTCTGGGCAGAAAAAAGACCAATGCTGTGGTTGCAAACAGCAGCATTGTTGGTAAAGCAATACCATGACGTACATTTTCTGGTTATCGGAGAAGGGCCTATGCGCCGAGAGATGGAGTCGTTTATTAAAGATAATGGATTAAAAGGGCGAGTTCATCTGCCGGGGGAGCGCCCAGATGCTGCTTTGCCACTATCATCAATGAACTTGTTTCTTTTAACTTCGGAATTTGAAGGTACCCCGAATGTGGTTCTTGAGGCCCAGTGGTTGAGCTTGCCAATTGTAGCAACTGATGCAGGTGGTACGAGAGAATCTTTCGAACACAGTGTCACTGGGTTGCTAGCAACGAAACCCACTCCTGAAGATATCACTACACTAATAGTCACATATTTAACAAATCAGGCCATGCGTGTAAAATCAGAAACGCAAGGTCCAGAATTTGTTAAACGAGTATTTGGTATCAATCGAATGACTCAAGAAACCTTGATGCTTTATGGCTTCAGTTCAGATGGAGGCACTATTGATCCAGTGACACATTCTATTCCGATTGTAATTGCAAAAACAAAGGTGCTAACTTGAATAAGCACAATGTTACTTCCGGCATTCGTAGTCTTTATACCAACCGTAGTCTACTTCGCTCGCTAGTCATCCGCGATATTGAAGCGCGATATCGCGGCACCATGCTTGGCTTTTTATGGGTGGCTGTCTACCCACTGATGATGTTGGCCGTTTATGCCTTTGTTTTTGGTGGGGTATTCAATGCCCGATGGGGTAGTGGTGGTGACATGAAAGATTTTGTACTCATGCTATATTGTGGCCTTATCGTTCACGCTGTTTTTTCTGAAACATTGACAAGATCTCCCTCAGCAATTCTTGCTAGTCCGAGCTACGTTAAAAAAGTGATTTTTCCTCTTGAACTGTTGCCATTCTGCCATCTTGCTTCAGCTGTCTTTAATGCCTCAATTGGCCTTGGCCTGCTATGCATTTTCTTACTCATTCAGAACCAATCGATTCCACCAACTGCTTTATATGTGCCGTTGGTGTTCATCCCTTTGCTTTTACTCACTGCTGGTTTTTCCTGGTTTTTTGCAGCTATTGGCGTATTCTTTCGTGACGTGGGGCAAATGATCGGGATAGCTATGTCGGTGCTTTTGTTCTTGAGTCCCGTGTTCTACCCAGCATCTTCTGCGCCAGCGTTGGCGCAAAAACTGATCTATCTCAACCCGCTTACTTATCCTATCGAAGAATTACGCGCTGTGATGATTTTGGGAAATCAACCGGATTGGTTGTATTGGTTAGCTTATTTTGCTATTTCTCTTATTGCGGCTGTTGGGGGGCTCTGGGTTTTCCAGAAGGCCCGTCCAGCATTTGCGGATGTGATTTGATATGAACACGACAATAATGCATCCTATTCGCCTTGACTCGATTAGCAAGTGCTACCGAATTTTTCAAAACCCGCAAGATAGATTAAAGCAAGCCCTACTTGACCGATTTCAGGGGTTACTTGGCAGAAGTAGTGCCAGCCCACTTTATCGCGAGCACTGGGCCTTGCGAGATGTCAGTTTTGAACTGCAGCCTGGTGAGGCCGTCGGTATTCTTGGCCGCAATGGAGCAGGCAAGAGTACTTTGTTACAGATTATTGCTGGGATTCTGGAGCCAAGTGCTGGCATAGTTCAAACCACAGGGCGAATTACATCCTTACTTGAACTAGGTAGCGGTTTCAACCCCGAATTTACTGGGCGAGAAAACGTATTTCTTAATGCCCAAATCTTGGGCTTGTCGCGTGAGCAAACACTTGATAGGTTTGATGGCATTGCTTCTTTTGCTGATATTGGAGACTTCATTGATCAACCAGTAAAAATCTACAGTTCCGGGATGATGATGCGGCTGGCGTTCGCCGTACAGACTGCGGTAAAGCCCAAGGTTCTGATAATTGACGAAGCCCTTTCAGTAGGCGACGTATTTTTTCAGGCGAAATGCATGGCGAGGATTTCCAGATTGGTTGATTCTGGCGTGGCGCTACTGTTTGTGAGTCACGACATCAGTACGGTGCGGCATCTATGCCAGCGAGCAGTACTGCTAGATGGTGGCATTGTGCGATCAATGGGGGCTACGGCAGATGTGTCCGACCAATACGTGAAACTACAGATGGAAGACAGAAATCAACCGACACGCAATGCAGCCGGCAACATGAACGTATCAGCAGGCACGGGTGCCAATGTCGAATCGGAGGAACGCCGTGCCGCAATTGCGGCAGATTGCTCTAAAATGCAAGACATGGCTTTTGGCCAAGAGGCTTTTCAAAAGCGCGCCCAACATCATCGTGTTACCAATGGCGATGCAGAAATAATCAATGTGCAAATGCTTCGCCATGGCGAGCATATTACTGATTTTGAATTTGAAGACGTAGCAACCATTAGGGTTTTCGTTCGATTTACTAAGAATTTAAGAAATCTGAATTGCTCCATCAAGATACGCGCCATTCAGGGAACTGATGTTGCCTTCTTCGATACGCGACTTCAGGGTGAAATGTCGCACTGCTATCAACCTGGTGCTAATTATCTGTTTGAATGGGTAATGAAACTCCCGTTGCTGCACGGCAATTACGTACTAGCCGTCGGCCTGGCGCATCCACCGGAAGCGCCTAGAGATGACTGGATTTTTGTTGACATCGTACCACATACTTATGAATTCAGGATAGCACCCCGAAAGAATGGAATGATTGACGGCTTTGTCAGCTTGCCGGCATCGCTCACTATCAAAAGAATTGAACCAGATCTGGCATGAGGAGCTGCATGTGAAAAAAAGAGCAACCTTCTTGACCTTTGGCACACCCGACTTTACCGATGCTGAAATTGATGCGGTAAGCCGCGTCATGCGTTCTGGTTGGGTCGGCATGGGCCAAGAAACCATCGCGTTTGAAAAAGAACTATCAGAGTACATCGGCGCGCCAGAAGTTGTTACAGTCAATTCTTGTACATCGGCCCTTTTCCTGGCTTTACTGGTTGAAGGTATTGGGCCAGGGGATGAGATCATCGTGCCTAGCCTTACTTGGTGTGCGACTGCCAATGCCGCACTGTATCTAGGGGCTACTCCTGTTTTTTCCGATGTCGATCCGCAGAGTATGTGCGTTACACCGGAAACCATCGCAGCAAAAATCACCCCTCGTACCAAGGCTGTCATCGTAGTTCACTACGGTGGTTACGCCATTGATGTAGACACGTTGAGAGCATCGTTGCCGGCAAATATAGCAATTATTGAAGATGCTGCCCATGCGCTCGGTGCTGTTCATAGTAATGGCAAGCGCGTAGGCGCATCTGGCAATACCGTCTGTTTCAGTTTTTACGCTAACAAAAATCTCTCCACAGCCGATGGCGGCGCGATTGCGCTTTTCGACTCTGATAAGGCAGAGCACCTGCGGTGCCTGCGTATGGGCGGCTTAGAATCCAATGCGTGGTCTCGCTTCACAAAGCCATCCACAGTCTTTGTGGCAGGAATTGCTGAATTAGGCTACAAGATGAACTTTACCGACCTGCAGGCAGCGATTGGCCGGGTTCAGTTGCAGCGTTTAGATGGCATGGCCGTTATCCGCAAAAAGGTGGCCGAGAACTACCGGAAATCCATGACAGAAGCCGGACTGGACATCTCTTTTCAAAGCCTAGCCTTTGATAACCACCATGCCCGACATTTGCTGGTTGGCGTCTTTGATCCAAAGAAAACAGGAATGCGTAGAGATGAATTGTTGTTGGGATTGCGCGACTCAAATATTGGTGCTAGCATTCATTACTGTCCACTCCACCGTCAGCCCCTTTATTGCAAGGCTGGTTTAACTAATTTGCCGGTTACTGAACGACTTTCTGATCAAATTATGACACTACCAATCAGCGCTCGAATGACGCTCGATGATGTAGAGTATGTCATACACCATCTAACAAAACTGACGAAAAAATGGCAAGCCTATGACCAGCATCAAACTTATAAAGACAAGTGAGGCTGAGTATGATTTTGGTGGGAGATTAACAGCAGAGTTCCCATCGCAAATCATTATGGACATCACGGAAGTCTGCAATCTAGCGTGCACGCATTGTGCGCATCCCGATTTTGCAAAATCCGAGCATTACGATGGTAGATATCTCGATCCCGCCCTCAACGAGAAAATGATCGAAGAGGTAAGAAAGCATGGACAAGGAAAAACTCAATACATTCGTTACACAAGTAATGGGGAAATGTTGGTTCACCCGAATGGGTATGAGATGATTCAGTCTGCCGTGGATCATTCTGGCGTTTATGTGGCGATGACTACCAACGGTACGATCATGAATGAAAAACGTACACAGAAATTACTAGAATCTGGTGTGCACATGATTGACATCAGTATTGATGCGTTTAATCCGGAGACCTACGCCAAGATTCGTGTTAACGGCAACCTTGATGTCACACGTGGAAACGTACTTCGTCTACTAGAATGGGTGCGTGAATCAAAATCTAAAACCAAAGTGGTGGTGAGCTTTGTTGAGCAGCCACAAAACACGAATGAGGTCCGAGACTTTGAAAGTTACTGGAAGGATGCTGGCGCAGATTACGTTGTGATACGTAGGCTTCACTCGTCCTCTGGGGCTATAATCGAAATCGCGGACATAAATCGCAAGAAGCAAGAGACTGAGGTTAGGCGCCCCTGTCTATACCCATGGGAAAGAATTACTGTCAATGCTCGTGGCGACTTGGCCTTTTGTCCGAGCGACTGGGTGCATGGCTCGTTTGTTGCCGATTATTGCAATACAACAATTTATGATGAATGGCATGGCAAGTTTTACGAAGCTCTTCGTAAGGCTCACTTGTCAAACAACTACAGCAGCCATGGTTTCTGTGATAACTGTCCGGATTGGGCTGGAACCCGCTGGCCTCATGAGGGACGTAGCTATGCGGATATGGTCGAAGAATTCATTGGAAACTAGCCAACATGTCGAGATTGCCCAACATCGAACGCTGCCCCACCAACACCTACTTTTTTTAGCCTATAGATAGCGCACCATTTTCCTACATAGAACACTGAATCATGAATGCAACCAAACCCATAACGATGCAAATCGAAGAAGCAATTCAAGACATACCCGGTTGGTCACCCATTGACCAATTGCTCACCCTTTTTACTCTGGCCTATTCCAGCGCAGACTTAGATGGCGACATACTAGAATTGGGATCGTGGTGCGGTCGCTCGGCGGTAGCTTTGGGCATGGCTGCGAAGCTGTCAAGTAAAGGCAAGGTTCATTGTGTTGACCTATTTCCTGAAAAGAACGATTGGTTTAAGAACGAAGATGGCACCTATTCATTTGCGGTAACGCTTGATGGCAAGACGTATGGTGCCTATCAGAATCAGACCGTTTGGGCTGAACCATATCTCAAAGATATAGCGCCCATGTATGAACGATATAGCGGAACGTTAGAGGCCTTTACTCTCGCCATGCAAACTAACTCATTATCAGATGTTGTGTTTCCTTATCGCACTGATTTGGAAGGGTTTGCAAAGAACGTACCGAATAAGTTTGCACTGAGAATGGCATTTATTGATGGTGATCATAGTTACGATGCGGTTGCTAAAGATATAAGGATTGTTGAACAGTTTTTATTACCCGATGGGTGGATATGTTTCGATGATGCGTTCTCTTCATACGACGGCGTTAATGAGGCGATACAAAAACACGTAATTGACAGCGGGAATTACAAGCGCCTTCAACAAATGACGCGTAAGTGTTTTGTTGCACAGAGACGATAGGAGCAGTGCTCTATGAAAGTTGGTGTCATTCAATCGTCTTTTATACCTTGGCGAGGTTATTTTGATTTTATTGCCAGTGTTGATGCTTTCGTATTTTTAGAAGACGTTCAGTACACATCATGCGGTTGGAGAAATCGAAATAAGATAAAAACCCCCAAAGGAACTGAATGGGTTACTATCCCGGTGATGCGCGGGGGAAAGGACTTGCTGATTAGAGATGCGAAAATCGATTGCTCACAGGGCTGGATCAAGCGGCTACAGGGGTCGTGGACGACAAATTATGGTCGATCCGAATTTTTTAATGAAACGGTTGAATTGCTCGCAGAAATTGAAACTACTAGATATGAAAATCTGAGTTCATTGAATATTGAATTGACGAAGCGGATATGTGATTATCTTTCTATCACCACTCCGCTGATCGATTCTTCAGACCTTTCACTGGAGGGCACTAAAACCGATCGCTTGATTGATCTCTTAAAGAAGCTCAATGCAACAAGCTATTTGAGTGGGCCAAGCGCAGATGTTTACTTGGATAAAGAGGCTTTTCGTAGGAACGGAATACGTCTGGAATACAAGTCTTACGACTATGAACCATACCCCCAACTTTGGGGACCGTTTGAAGGCACGGTAATGGTATTAGACTTGATTGCGAATTGTGGTCCTGATGCAAAAAACCATATCCGGAGCCGAACACCGGACAAAGTGATTATTGAGTGAAGTTTTCCATGACAATCAAAGTCAAATAATAAAAATTAAAACACAATTCAATGACGAAAAAACTGAAGTCGTATTGGTAGCCGACGAGGCAAGCAAAAAGGGTATGAAACCCTACGAATGGCGCCTGCATGCGGACAAGGGGTAACAGCGTGCACAAACTTTCTATCGCCATCTTTGGTAACATCAACAACTATTCTTTGCTGCTGGCGCAAGGGCTGCGTACTCTCGGGCACAATGTTCGCCTGGTGCTTAATCGCAAGGATCTGTTGCACCGCCCGGAATCCCGATATCCCGACTGGGCAGATAACTATCCGAACTGGGTTGTAGATTGTTCTAATCTAACTGATGAAGACATCGAATTCGAAACCCCAACAATAAATCAGGTGATCCACCAGCTGACGCACAACGTCGATTTTGTCATTCTCAACGATACCGGCCCTGCATTGGCAGGCTACCTTCGAACCCCTTATGCCGTAGTGCTCACCGGTTCGGATTTGGCCTATTACGCCAGCTTTGATTCGATAGAAATGCGAACCAGCATGTGGGACCCCGAGTTTAAGCGTTCCTTGCAAGGGCGACGGCATCTGCGCTGTATGGTTGACTCGGTTGCTCGCCAGCGCGATGGGATTCTGGGCGCTGAGGTAGTTTGTTATGGGCAGCGAGGTTTGGTTCCCTCCGGTGACCAGATGCTAGACGGCATTGGAGTTATCGACGAGCGTCGCTTGATGCTGCATTTTTCAAACACAATTGATTTGCAAGTGCAGCCGGCAGCCAAAAATAATAAGCTCACTATCTTGTGTGGCAGTCGGATAATCTATCGTCCAGAACACAATCCTGCTTTGAGCGCCATAGACTTCAAGGGCATAGATATCTTGCTCAAAGGCTTTGCATTATATTGCCAGCGAGGGGGAAATGGGGAGTTGAGGTTGCCACGTAAAGGCCAAGACCTTCAAGCAGCGGTTGAACTCATTTCTGAATTAGCCATTGTAGAGCGGATACACTGGTTGGATGAAATGCCGCTCGCTCAATTCTATAAAGAAATGATTGCTGTCGACCTGGTGTGTGATCAGTTTGGCTCATCATTTCCTGGAATGGTGACAACGGATGCTTACGCCTTAGGTCGCCCGGTGATGGCAAAATTTAGAGCTGAGATTTTTGGTCAACGCTTCCTTGAGCCATTCCCAGGATTTAATGCCGAGTCACCCGAGCAGATTGCGGATCATCTGATGCTGATGGAAAAGAACAAAGCTATTCTGGCTGACATGGGACTTAAGAGCCGTGCCTATGCTGAAGTAAATTTATCTCCTGAGAGCATGGCGAAGCAATTACTTGAAAAGCTGCCGGCTGGGGTGATAAATGTTTAACGTTGAATTTCTGCATGTAATACGGGAATACGAATACAAAAAAATCGTTAGCCGCTTTTCGCTGGGTGTCCGAATACTCGAAATTGGTGGCGGAACCGGGTATCAGGCAAAACGACTCACTGAGGATGGCTTTATCGTTGATTCAATCGATATCCCAGACTCCAGCTATGCTGGCCAATTGGAGTTTCCTGTACAGCCTTATGATGGTCGGAATATTCCATTTTCAGACGGTAGCTTTGACGTTGTGTTTTCTTCCAACGTATTGGAGCACGT
Organism: Piscirickettsiaceae bacterium; assembly: GCA_018646825.1. Classification (GTDB taxonomy): domain Bacteria; phylum Pseudomonadota; class Gammaproteobacteria; order Nitrosococcales; family Methylophagaceae. Next base: position 9,069 of record JABGUA010000053.1, on the reverse strand, counting down.
GCGTGATTTGCCGTATCTGCAAGCGGAGATGAAACGAGTTTTGAAGCCAGGCGGCTACTGTGTCCACCTCATGCCCACCGGCGCATGGCGCTTGTGGACTAATGTGGCTCACTATGCGGAGCTTTTGCAGCGCCTGTTTGGGTTGATACCTCGCTTGATACCCAAGGGGCTTTCGAAACACGTACTGTCTGATGCCATGAGTGTGCTGCGCTTGATGGCGGGAACCGTCAAACACTATGCTCTCGTTCCTCGCCACGGTGAAACGGGCAATGCATTAAGCGAAATAGTGACTTTTAGCTCGCGTCATTGGAATAGACATTTCGTAAAGCAACTTTTCATCATTGATGAGGCAATGCCGGTCGGGCTTTTTTATACAGGGCATATGGTGCTTGGCCCCCGGCTTTCGTTGAGCGCAAGGCAACAACTTTCCAAATGGCTAGGCAGCGCCTGCATGATCTATGTAGTTCGCCCTGCGTAGGCTTTCAGAGGTTTCTCACATGAGTCATTCAAAGATCACCCGTTTTGTGCTGTACTTGATGTCTGGCGATGTCGCGTGGCTGATTCACCGCTTGCGACTGTCCCTCGGGTTGCGGAGGCCGGTGCCTCGCCCCAAGTCTTTGGTATCGCGAGTTTTATCAACTGATGCTCCGTATGGAAGTTCCCTTGGTTGCCAGATCCCGCTAAAACTTCTCATTTTTTCCCATAACCTTTGTTACGAAGGCGCTTCAATTAGCCTGAAAGAGCTTGTTTTTGGCCTGACGAATCGCCAGGTCATTATCCCTGAGGTGGTGGCATTCGAGGACGGTCCGTTGCGAGCCGAGTATGAAGCTCATGGAATCACCGTACAGATATTGCCGAGCGTATTGCACAAGATTTCCACACTTAAACGCCTGAGCATTGAGGTTGAGCGCCTTACTTTGCTTATTCAGGCATCTGGGGCCAAGTTAGTCTTCGTCAATACGTTACTGAACTTTCCTGCGATTCTGGCTGCTGAACGTGCTGGAGTGCCTTCGGTTTGGAACCCTCGCGAGAGCGAACCTTGGAATAGTTATTTCCGTTTTTTACCTGACCCAGTTGCACAGCGTGCGATAGCTGCGATTGGTTTACCTAAAAAAGTTATTTTCGTTGCGCAAGCTACCAGAACAGTCTGGAACACTTTTGATGTTGATGGGCGTTTTGAAGTCATACACAACGGGATCAATCTCAACCGTTTCCCCCTGCGGAGTGTTGCCACTGAGCGCGCTCGCTGCCGCACCGCGCTAGACCTTAAGTCCGGCTCGATTGCAATCCTTTGTGTGGGCACGTTGTGTGACAGAAAAGGCCAAATGGATTTGGTCGAGGCTTTTGCCGCACTACCCGAAGCGATTTCGAGTCGGGTTGAGATACTGCTGGTTGGTGACGACCGGGGCACCTACGCGGAGGCTATTAAAGATAGGAGCCATTCGCTCCCAGTTGGCGCACTGGCTGGCATTCGTATTTTTCCGCCGACCGAATCGATTGCGTCTTTTTATGCCGCCGCCGATATTTTTGTTCTGAGCTCGAAAGTTGAAAGCTTTCCTCGTGTCGTGCTCGAAGCCATGGCATTTGGCTTACCCATCATCACGACACCCGTATTTGGAGTGCTTGAGCAAGTGGTTGAAGGGGAGAATGCATTGTTTTACCCGCCGGGAGATAGTCGCCTACTAGCGGTGCAGATTGAACAATTGGCGGATGACGATGCGCTGCGGTTGCGGATGGCCGAGAGTTCGCTTCAACGTATATCACAGATGACAACTTTTGATGAAATGGTAGTGGCTTACGCCAACGTTTGTAGGAAAGCTATTTAAAATAAGAACTTTAGGAAGTTTGGTGTTTAAACGGTTGACTGTAAGTAATTAAATTAAATTTTGTGAATGATGGTTGCCAGCCATAGCGAAAAGGTACCTTGCCAAGTTTGACGGTAAAGGCCACATACCTCTAACAGGCGGACTCTATCTTTGAGATGCGCGTTTCTAAATGTGCCAAATATATCTAAAATATCTTGGCTGTCTTTGGTTAATAAGTGGCGAATGTTGCAAAGTGCGGCATAGTTAATATCGTTCCAGTTTTTAAATCGACCATTAAATACATAAAAAATTCGTTTAATCTTAGATCTAAAAGATGAGTTGGCTCCGACTATAGCGTTTGAATGCTGTCTATATAACAATGATGGGCTGGGATCGTAATAAAATATGCCGCCAGCACCTTTAACAATCTGGTATAACCACCAGTCATGGGATACCACTTTTTGCCTGCCCGCTTGTTCAAACAGTTGTTTGGTTGCTTGATTAAATACCTGGGTGTTGCCACCAGCAATGCTTTGCACCAAAGCATTACGAAATGAGCTTGGCATAGTAAACTCAGGTGAAAAACCAAGTGGGCTTAATGCTTCATCCACTATTTGAGTGCGGCTACCATAAGCTCTTGGTAGTTGTGATTCATTGCTTGCCTTAAAATACGCAACTGCTCTTGCGAGTTTATCTGCCATCCAAATATCATCTTGGTCTGAAAAGGCATATAGGTCAGCGCGTATGTCTGAATCACATGCCATGGACAGAAAGTTTTGACAAAACCCCTGTTGCGGCCCTTGGCGTATTTCTAAGCGGTCATTCCCCCACTTTTGCTGGAACTGTTTGGCAATGGCTAAGGTATTGTCGCTCGAACCATCATCGCTAATCACCAAGCGCCAATTTTTATGTGTTTGATCTTCTATTGATTGCAACTGCTCGGTCAGAAACTTCTCACCGTTGTAGGTGGACATTAGTATGCAGATCATGGGTGGGTATTCTTGGGGTCTCATTTATGTTTCAACAACTCTTAAAAGGTTGATCAATATTAACATGTTTGAACTAAATATCGGTCAAGCTACTGTTTATAAGGGCGGATAATACAAAGCTTAACGTACTTTATAATCCGTTTTCTACAACGACCTTTATATATAAAAAACACCATGCTGACAACTGATTAACCATTTAACCAATTTGTATTTCATGATATTGCAAAATCTTTCAATTGTAAGTTTACGCACCATTACCAAATTGAATAATGATCTAGATCAAACACGCTGCGGTGAGCAAGACTTGGGACGCTAATGCCCGCAAACAGCACTACAGCAAATAGCGTTTTGCTGTCTTCTGCCACAACTCCCCAACGCGCTTTGAACACAACCGAGAATACAAGGGTCTACACCACCAACATGAATACGGGGTTAAAGAACGACCAAGCCAAACCCATGGCAGAATCTTTATATCGTCCAATCACTTCACGCTTAGTCATTTTTACAATGAGCTGCCGGTTGCGCCACAGGTTTTTAGCCAGGGCTAAGAGTGATGTAGGTTGCGCTGTGCGTGGGTTAATGGTTGTTGATGCAGAGGTCATACAAATTGCTCTGCTATTGCTAATGTTTTGGCTTGCTGGTCTTTGACAGATAATACTGGTTCAACATCAAGTGGCCACTTTATAGCGATATCCGGGTCATTCCAAATAATACTGCGCTCAAATTCTGGCGCATAATAATCGGTCGTCTTATATAAAAACTCTGCGGCATCTGAAAGCACCAAGAATCCATGTGCAAAACCCTCAGGCACCCATAGTTGTTTATTATTATCAGCAGATAAGATTTCACCCACCCATCTGCCAAATGTAGGGGAACTTTTACGAATATCCACCGCCACGTCGAACACTTCACCTTGCACCACACGCACCAATCTACCCTGAGTCTGCTGAATTTGGTAGTGCAAACCTCGCAATACATTTTTAACTGACCTGCTGTGATTATCTTGCACGAAGTTTACTTGTCGACCGACAAGCGATTCAAACTTTGCTTGATTGAAACTTTCAAAAAATAAGCCGCGGTCATCACCAAACACTTTAGGCTCTATTAGAAGCACATCTGGAATGGCTGTCGGGGTGATGCTCAAGGCTGAATCCCTTCTTTAAGCAGGCATTTTAAGTATTGTCCGTAGCCATTTTCAGAAAGTGGCTGCGCCAGTTTTTCCAATTGCTCGGCGTTAATAAAGCCATTGCGGTAGGCGATTTCTTCAGGACACGACACTTTTAAGCCTTGTCTATGCTCGATGGTTTGAATAAAATTACCCGCTTCAATTAAGCTCTCATGGGTGCCTGTGTCTAGCCAAGTATAGCCACGACCCATGACCTCTACTGTGAGCTGTTGATGCTCAAGGTAAATACGGTTCAAGTCAGTAATTTCTAACTCACCACGAGCCGAGGGTTTAAGGTTGGCGGCCATGTCTACCACTTGGTTGTCATAAAAATACAGGCCCGTCACCGCATAGTTGCTTTTAGGGATTGTAGGTTTTTCTTCCAAAGCGGTCGCCTTGCCGTTCTTATCAAAACTTACCACACCATAGCGCTCAGGGTCTTGCACGTGATAGGCAAACACCGTTGCGCCCTGATCCTGCGTCACGGCTTTTTCAAGTTGGAGTTGCAAATCATGGCCGTAGAAAATATTATCGCCCAGCACTAAAGCGCTAGGGTCGTTACCAATAAAATCTTTACCAATAATAAACGCTTGAGCGAGGCCATCAGGGCTCGGCTGTACCGCATACTGCAGGTTAAGGCCCCATTCGCTACCATCGCCAAGAAGCCGCTCGAAGAGTGGGATATCTTGTGGCGTAGAGATAATCAAAATATCCCGCATTCCCGCCAACATCAACGTGCTCAGCGGATAATAAACCATCGGCTTGTCGTAAATGGGTAGCAGCTGCTTGGAGACCACCTTTGTCACAGGATAGAGCCGGGTGCCGGAGCCACCTGCGAGGATAATACCTTTACGTTGTGTCATTATTATTTTCCCAGAGACTCGTTAAGCATGCGACTGACGCCAGTTTGCCAGTGCGGTAATTTAAAGTTAAAGGCATTCTGGAACCTTGTGGTATCTAAGCGCGAATTCATTGGGCGTTTGGCAACCGTTGGGAAGGCGCTGGTGGGCACAGCCTGAATTGCATCTGGTGACACCTTAATCTCAACACCCGCCTGACGTGCGCAGTCAATGACGAAGCTTGCATATGCGTGCCAGGAGGTTTGACCGCCGGCGGTGAGGTGATAGAGTCCAGCGACCTCAGGCCGTTGCATTGCCGTACGGATAGCGTGGGCGGTAACGTCGGCCAATAAATCAGCGCCTGTGGGGGCGCCGACCTGATCATCGATGACCTTTAGGCTGTCACGTTCCTGCGCCAGCTTAAGCATGGTCTTGGCAAAGTTACCGCCACGCGCCGCATACACCCAGCTAGTACGAAGTATCAGGTGCCTGCAGGCAGCTGAACGGATAGCCTCCTCACCTGCCAGCTTCGTTTTTCCGTAGACGCTTAAGGGGTCGGTCATGTCGACTTCCAGCCACGGCCTGTCGCCACCCCCATCAAACACATAGTCCGTTGAATAATGCACAAGCCATGCACCTAGGCGTTCAGCTTCCTGCGCCAAAACACCTGGCGCAAGTGCATTAATAGTGCGGGCTAATTCTGGCTCACTTTCAGCCTTATCAACCGCAGTATGCGCCGCCGCATTCACGATCACATCCGGCGCAACGTCACGAATAGATTTGGCAAGTCCGCCAAGGTTAGTGAAGTCACCACAAAATTCTTGGCTATCGAAATCAAGCGCGATTAAATCACCTAATGGTGCGAGACTGCGCTGCAACTCCCAGCCCACTTGACCATTTTTACCGAAGAGGAGGATCGTAATTGGCTTCACTCAACTCGTTCCGCATAATTTTTTTCGAGCCAGTCACGGTAGCTACCGGAGAGGACGTTATTCACCCAGTCTTGATGCTCAAGGTACCAAGCCACCGTCTTGCGAATCCCTGTCTCGAAGGTTTCCGTAGGCTTCCAGCCGAGCTCACGCTCGATCTTAACCGTGTCGATCGCGTAACGCCTGTCGTGGCCAGGTCGGTCGGTCACATAGGTCACTTGCTCGAGGTAGCTTTTGCCATCCGCACGCGGGTTCATCTCGTCAAGAAGCGCACAGACACGCTGCACGATCTCGATGTTCGGTTTCTCGTTCCAGCCACCGACGTTGTAGACCTCACCCAGCTTACCTGCCTCGAGGACACGGCGGATCGCACTGCAGTGATCCTTAACATAGAGCCAGTCACGGATCTGCTGGCCGTCACCGTACACGGGCAATGGCTTGCCAGCCTGGGCGTTGACGATCATGAGCGGAATCAATTTTTCTGGGAAGTGGTGCGGCCCGTAGTTGTTCGAGCAGTTGGTCGTTAGCACGGGCAAACCGTAGGTGTGATGGTAGGCTCGCACCAGATGGTCGGAGGCTGCCTTGGAGGCTGAGTATGGGCTGTTAGGCTGATACCTATTTTCTTCAGTGAATGCAGGACCATCCTGACCTAGTGAACCGTAGACCTCGTCGGTCGAGACATGCAGAAAACGGAAGCTGGACTTAGCATCTTCACCCAAGGCACCCCAGTAGGCCCGAACTGACTCGAGTAAATGACATGTGCCAACAACGTTGGTTTGAACGAAGTCCTCGGGACCGTGGATAGAGCGGTCGACGTGGCTCTCGGCTGCGAAGTTGACCACAGCACGAGGTTTATACTTGTTAAGGAGTTCAGGAACTAGCCTGATATCGCCAATATCGCCGCGAACAAAAATGTGGCGCGGGTCGTTCTCGAGGGAAGACAGATTGGCAAGGTTGCCTGCATAAGTCAGCAGGTCAAGGTTGACCACAGACTCGTCACAGAGAGCGAGCCAATCCAACAAAAAATTGGAGCCAATAAAACCTGCACCACCAGTGATGAGAATCATAATGCCGGGACTTTCATTAGTTTTAAAATATATTCAGTCGCCATTTTATATCGATTAAAATAAAAGTCTAAATAGACTAGAAAAAAAATTAAAACCCCTAGTCGGTAGTACAGTCACTGAATATAACATATATATAATAATTAATTTTTGTATGTTGCGGGTAAAAAACGCGCACCTAAACCCGCAACAGGAAACATGGCCTTGGTAATTTTTTGCATGAATAACCAACCTTTTTTATGCAGTACTGACTGACTGCATTAAGCTAAAAAAATATATCTTAATTGGTAATCTGAAATCAATAAACTAATTAAGCAATAAAAAAGGCCCTTTCAGGCCTTTTTTATTGCTTAGAAATGTCAATACTGTTTGCTTATCTGTCTTCCTTAAAGATAAATTTAGGCTTAAAGATATAAGCCATCGAAGGCATCAAGAACAATGCGCTCAATGCTGACACACATAGCCATAGTCCAATCAACATTCCCATTTCTGCTTGGAAACGAAGAGAAGAGAATAGCCATACACAAACACTAGCGATCAACACAAAGGCCGTTACCAGCACGCCGCGTCCAGCACAATGCAATGACAGGCTGATTGAGTCGGCAACAGACTTACCAGAGTCAAATTCCATCTTCATACGGTCGCAAATATACAACGCATAGTCAACACCTAAACCAATCCCTAGTGCGGCTACAGGAACAGTATTGATATTCATACCGATATTCTGCCAAGCCATGAATGCAAAGGTAACCATGTTCGCTAGCACCACAGGAACCATAAAGAACATACCTGCAATACTTGAACGATAAACAAGGATACACATCATCACAAGAATGAAGAGCGCAAGTGCGATTGACTGGATTTGACCAGATAGAATCACTTCGTTAACCGCTGCAATTACACCGATTGTCCCGCCAGCTAGACTAAAATTAACGTCTGGATTAGACGCTTGGAATTTTTTAACCCTTGCAATGGCAGTCTGAATAGTAGGTCCACGACGATCCGCAAAGAACATAGTGATCGATGCATTCATGCGATTCACATCTGTAAAGCGGTTAAGGTCGCCAGGTTCAGCGGCCCTTTCGTACATATAGATTAACTCAGCATTATTGGTTGTAGTCGAACCCAGCTCTGTGTATCTAAAGTTACCCTCACGAAGGGTTTCATTCACAGAGGGAAGAATATCAGAAAGCGAGATACTTCCGCCGATTTCATCCTGTTGCTCCATATAACGCTGGAAGCGCAACATAGTATCCAAAACATGGACATTTTTGATCTGATTCTTTTCTTCACGACCAACAACAACAAACATCCGATCAGCACCAGGAAACTGGGTGTTAATCTTAGCGGAGTCATCATTATACAAGTGAGATGGCCACAAAATCGGTGATCCAGGATTCGCATCGCCAATAGTTAAGTCAACCGCCCGATAAGTACATCCAATGAACACTACTGCCGCAATTGTGACAACAACATACCTAGCTTTTGTTGACGCAATACTTACGCAAAAACTAAGAAAAGGGCGAATGATCAACTTATCAAGATTTAACGGGTGAGCGTAAGCCTTTGGTTTTTTAACATACGACAAAAGGATAGGAGTAAGCAGAATAGAGCTTACTGCAACCGTTCCAACCCAGACTACTGCAAGTACTACTAGTTTTTGTAGTAGAGGTATAGGGCTAATAGCAACAACAGTCACACAACCTGCATCCGTACCAATGCCTAATAACCCAGGTCTCAACAAGTCTTGCAATGTTACCTTGGCAGCGGTATAGGAATCAGCATTATCCCCTTGATTCTCGATCTCCTCATGGAAGCGAGTGATCATTTGAACAGAATGGGATACCGCTCTTGCCGTAATAAGCATGGCTACTACGACCACTAGTGGATCAAAGTGTATTCCGACTATTTGTGCTACGCCTAAGGCCCAGATTGCACTGATGGCACCCGCCAATAATGGCAAAAGCGTACCGCGCCAGGTCCTGTTAATCAAAAACAAAAGGATTAGGAATATTAATCCAGCGTAAGTAACCAGCTCCATAGTTTCAGGCAGAAAATGATCTACCCAACCATAAAGAATAGGGTTACCTACCAGAGAAATATCTACTGCATCATTATCGAGTCTTCTTACAAGCTCGTAGGCTTGCTTATAGACAAGATTAGGGTCAAGTAAACTATCAAAGAAATCTACTGTGATCAGCGTCGCAGAAAGATCTTTTGAAACATAAGGCCCATACACTAGAGGACTACGTAGGATAGCCTCTTTAATACGGTCAAT